>NZ_JBFODQ010000085.1:0-5968 GCF_040908355.1 Aeromonas sp. R2-2
GTTCGTCTGGGTCGACAGCCACTAAGCGGCACTCTGTCCCAATAAAAATGCCAGTCAGTTGACTGGCATTTTTTTATCCAAAGTATTTTCGGTCTGTGCGCTGGCCATAAAAAAATCCGAAACCATTGGTTTCGGATTTTTGCTATTCAGCATGTGGCAGAACAGGGTTATCTCCTCGCCTGCCACCTCGGCAGAACTTACTCGGCAGCCATGCGGGCTTCGATGTAAGCCAGTGCTCGGTCGATACGCGCCAGCACGCGCTCCTTGCCCACCAGCGCCATCACGGCGTGATGGCAGGGGGGGATTTACCCAGAGCGGTGATGACGACCGGCAACGTCAGGCTTACTCGGCAGCCATGCGGGCTTCGATGTGAGCCAGCGCACGGTCGATACGAGCAAGTACACGCTCTTTGCCCACCAGCGCCATCACGGCGTCGATGGCAGGGGATTGGCCCAGACCGGTGACGGCTACGCGCAGCGGCATACCAACCTTGCCCATACCCTGACCCAGTTCGGCGGCGGTCGCTTCAATCAGCTCGTGCAGCGCTTCGGTGGTCCAGCTATCCAGTGCAGCCAGCTTGGTTTTGGCCAAGGTGAGCGGCTCGGCAGCGACGCCACGCAGGTGCTTCTTGGCAGCCGCTTCGTCGATCGCCTCAAAATCTTCGAACAGATAGCGGCTCTGGGCAGCCATCTCAACCAGGGTGTTGCAGCGCTCGGCCAGCAGGGTGACTACCTCGGCCAGCGCCGGGCCATTGCTGGTGTCGACCTTCTGGTTTTCCATGTGCCATGCCAGATGCTTGGCCACATAGGCCGGATCCAGGCTGCGCATGTAGTGGTTGTTCAGCCACAGCAGCTTGTCGGTGTTGAAGGCAGAGGCGGACTTGGAGATGGCATCCAGACTGAACAGCTTGATCATCTCTTCCAGACTGAAGATCTCCTGATCGCCGTGGGACCAACCCAGACGTACCAGATAGTTCAGCAGCGCTTCCGGCAGGTAACCGTCGTCGCGGTACTGCATCACGGAGACAGCACCGTGGCGCTTGGAGAGCTTGGCACCGTCGTCACCCAGGATCATGGAGACGTGGGCAAACTCCGGTACCGGCGCGTTCAGCGCCTTGTAGATGTTGATCTGGCGCGGGGTGTTGTTGATGTGGTCTTCGCCACGCACCACGTGGGTGATCTCCATATCCCAGTCATCGACTACAACACAGAAGTTGTAGGTCGGCGCGCCATCGGTACGGCGGATGATCAGATCGTCCAGCTCGGTGTTTGCGAACTCGATGCGGCCACGGACGTGGTCATCGAACACCACGGAGCCTTCGGTCGGGTTGCGGAAGCGGATCACGTGCGGCGCATCGGCCGGGTGATCGTGGGCGTGGTCGCGGCACTTGCCGTCATAACGCGGCTTCTCGCCGTTGGCCATCTGGCCTTCACGCAGCGCTTCCAGACGCTCTTTGGAGCAGTAGCACTTGTAGGCGCGGCCGTCAGCCAGCATCTCGTCGATCAGCGCGTTGTAGCGATCGAAGCGCTTGGTCTGGTAGTAGGGGCCCTCATCCCAGTTCAGCTCCAGCCATTCCATGCCCTCAATGATGGCGTCGATGGCCTCCTGAGTGGAACGTTCCAGATCGGTATCCTCGATACGCAGCACAAACTCACCGCCCTGGTTCTTTGCAAACAACCAGGAATAGAGTGCGGTACGGGCACCGCCGACATGCAAAAAGCCGGTCGGGCTGGGAGCAAAACGGGTTTTGACTTTCATCTTTAAGCCTTGTGTAGAGGGCCTTGGGCCAATTCGTTAGAAAAAACCGTCGCATTTTAGCACCGACAATCACGGATGGGAAAACCATGACGCCATTGCGGGCTAAAGTAGGGGATTAAATCTGTCGCCATTTGCATCTGTAGCCCGATATTTTAAGAGGATCGCAAAACAGAAGCCCCGTTTCCGATTTGCTATGCACAATGCTGGAGAGCTGCCTCCTCCGGTCGATACCCAAATAACGCTCACCACACTTCTCACGAACAAGGAAGAGACGATGCAGTTCCGTTCTATCCAGAATCGCATTCTAGTGATGGCCGGGATCGCCATGACCGCAGCCCTGGTCATCCTGATCCTGCTCAACCAATATTCCGGCCAACAGACCCAACAACTCACCATCAGCTCCAGCCGTGAAGCGCTGCAGCAGGAGGCATGGCAGAAGGTCAGCGCCAATGCCCGCGCCGAGGCGGCCACCATCACCCAACTGCTGCAAAAAGGGCTCTCCTACACCCAGCAGATGGCCAGCGCCCTCGCCCTGCAACAACAGGGCAAACTGCCGCTGGATCGCCAGCAGGCCACCGACCTGCTCAAAGCACAGTTGGCGTTGGAGCCCCAGCTCTATGGCGCCTTTGCCGGCTTCGAGCCCAACGGTTTCGATAGTCAGGATGCCAGCTTTGCTGGCCAGAGTGCGCTGGGCAGTGACGACAAGGGGCGCTTCGTGCCCTACTTCTATCGCGACAAGGATCAAATCGGTACCGATCTGCTGCTCTCCATCGAAAAAACCGACCCGGACGAATTCGGCAATCCCGCCAACGACTACTACGCCTGCCCGAAGCGGGAAGGACGCTCTTGTCTCATCGATCCCTTCAAGGTGGATATCAATGGTCAGCAGGTGCTGGTGAGCACGATCACCACCCCCATCATGGTGGATGGTCAGTTCAAGGGGATCGCCGCGCTGGATCTCGCGGTGGACTCCATCAGCCGTCAGGCAAAGAGCCTCAACAGCAATATCTATGACGGCAAGGGCGAAACCCTGATCGTCAGCGCCGCCGGTGTCATCACCGGCACCAGCGGCGATGCCAGCCTGCTCGGTAGCAGCGCAAGTAAGGTGCTGGGCAACCAGTGGCAGCAGTACCTGAAACCGGAAGTTCAGCGTCAGGAGCTGGAGGAGTCATTCCGCATTTCCGTCCCCATCATGGTGCCGGGAATGAGCCGCAACTGGGCCATCATCGTCACCCTGCCCTACAAGGTGGTACTGGCGGGGGCCGATCAACTGGAAAGCCAGCTGAGCGACATGAACCAGGCAGCCATGACCCAGCAATTGGTGGGTGCCGTTATCGTACTGGTGCTGGCGCTGGTCACCATGCTGGTGATTGCACGCAGCATCACAGGCCCCATCCGTCAGATGGTCAGCCTGGTGGATGACATCGCCGATGGTGAAGGGGATCTCACCAAACGCCTCACGACCCGCTCGGTGGATGAGCTGGGGGATCTCGCCAAGGGGATCAACCGCTTTATCGACAAGCTGCAAGGGTTGCTCGGGGATGTGCTCAAGACTGCCAGCGAGGTGAACCGCTACGCCGGTGACACCGATCGCATTGCCGGTCAGACCGACAACAACCTGCAGCACCATCAGGCGGAGATGGAGCAGATGCTGACCGCGGTGCAGGAGATGTCCTACGTCAGTCAGGAGGTCGCCACCCACGCCAACAATACCGCCGACTCGGCCAAACAGGCGCAAAGCGCTGCCGATCAGGGCAAGGAGCGCTTCCAGCAGGTGATCCAGTCGATGCACAAGGTCGCGGCAGAAGCCGGTAAAGGGGCCGAAGTGGTGGAAGGGCTGGCTCACGACAGCGCCCAGATCACCAGCATCCTCACCGTCATTCAGGGGATTGCCGATCAGACCAACCTGCTGGCCCTCAACGCCGCCATCGAGGCAGCCCGAGCTGGCGAGCAGGGCCGCGGCTTTGCGGTGGTGGCCGACGAGGTGCGCAAACTGGCGGGCAATACCCAGCAGGCGGTGCAGAACACCCAGGAGTTGATCGAGAAGATCCGCCTCAGCTCCACCAATGCAGTCAACGCCATCACCCAGAGCCAGCAGCTGACCCATCAGGCGGTGGGCGAGGCGGATCTGGCGGAAGAGGCGCTCGGCAGCATCTACCAGGCCATCTCCACCATCAACGACATGACCTATCAGATCGCCTCCGCCGCCGAAGAGCAGAGCTCGGTCTCAGAAACCGTCTCCGGCAACCTGTCAAAAACCAACGCACTGGCCAACGACATTGCTCAGGATGCGACCGAAACGGCCAAAGCCAGTCAGGCTTTGCGTCAGGCGGCCGACAAATTGCAGCAATTATTGGGTCAATTTCGTCTCAGCTGATAATTTTCCGCATCAGGACTCTCCCCCTCGGGGGCGAGTCCGTTTACCATAGGCGACGAATTTGCCTGATGGCAGGCAATGTAGTGAGAGGTAAATGCCGTGCCCACCCCGGACCGTCGCCCACGAGGCCATAACAGACGAGCCCAGCAGCGTCGCCAAGACGAATCACAAGGATCCCTGCTCCATCGCATCAATGCCGCGACCCTGTCCCTGCGCCAACGTTTTGGCCAAGGGATGAGCGACCTCGGCCAACGCCGCCAGGATGCCAAAGCAGGCAAATTCAAGCTGTCCAGCCCGCTGCCCCGCAAAAACACCATAGGTCTGCTGATCCTGATCCCGCTCTGGTTGCTGGTACTGGCCTGGGAGCCGGCACCATCCGCCCCCAAAGCAGCCCCTTCCGGCTCACTGGAAGTGCCGCTGGCCGTGCCTGCTCAAGCTCTAACTGTCGGCAGTGGCGCGGCAGGCAGTGCCCCCGCGGCAGCCAAGCCGGTCGAAGAGAAGGTCAACGGCACCTGGCTGCAACACGATGTGCAGGCGGGTGAGACCCTCTACTCCATCTGGCGTAAATTCGAGTTACCCGGTGCCGAGTTGAGCCGCCTGATCGCCATCGAGGGGCCGGATCGCCCCCTGACCCGCCTGCAATCGGGCCGCTCTATCTTCATCTTGGTGGACGACACCCGCCGCATCCAGCGGGTGGAGATCCGCTCCTACGGTCAGGCGGTTTACCGCTACGACCGGCAGGGCGAAGGGTTCGCCCTCAAGGAATAACAACACGGGAGGCGCTGGCCTCCCGTTTTTTTTGGCTATGTCCCAATTACGTGTTGAAAGGCTAATCTTGAAGTAGGCCATCACCTTGAGGTCTGCCATCATGGATACCCCAGCCTTTCAACACCTGTTGTCTCTCTTTCCACTGCTTACCCTGCGCCAGCGCCGCGTTGCCCGGCAGGAGCTCATGGCGCCACATGCCATTACCTCGCTCAATACCCAGTTTCCTGCATGCAGTGGCTGCCCACATTGTCAGGCCGATGTCGCCGAGCTGGCGCCTTGGGGGTGGAGTCGGGGGCTGCGCCGCTACCGTTGCAAACAGTGTCTGCGCACAAGCTCCATCCTCACCAAGACGCCCCTGGCCAGATTGCGTAAAGCACAGTGCTGGGAAGACTACGCGCAAGCCCTCATCGAAGGACTGACCGTCCGCCAGGCCGCGCG
Source organism: Aeromonas sp. R2-2 (assembly GCF_040908355.1). Lineage (NCBI taxonomy): Bacteria > Pseudomonadati > Pseudomonadota > Gammaproteobacteria > Aeromonadales > Aeromonadaceae > Aeromonas > Aeromonas sp. R2-2. The sequence goes on from NZ_JBFODQ010000085.1 coordinate 5,342, forward strand.
GCGCTGTGGGGTCAGCAAAAACACCGCGTTCCTCTGGCGTCACCGCTTCTTGCGTGCCATGGCAGGCCATCAAGCCACACGGGAAGAGGGCATTGTTGAGGTTGATGAGACCTTCTTCCTTGAATCGTTCAAGGGGCAACGGGGACTGCCGCGTCCGCCAAGGCATCGTGGTGGTAAAGGTCGAACCCGTGGAACCGGGTCGGATTACATCCCTGTGATGGTGGTGCAGGACCGTGCTGGCCACCATGCGGATTTTCAGCTGGAGCAGATAAATGCCGAGACGGTCATCGCGGTGTTGAAGCCGTTGGTGTCAGCGGATGCGGTGTTGTGTAGCGATGGTGCGGGTGTGTATGCGAGTTTTAGCAAAGTGCATGGAGTGACTCATCAAGTAGTGCGCAATCGCCAGGGCGAACGGGTGGTCGGTGCGTATCACATCCAGCACGTGAACGGGTATCACCATCGGTTGAAAGAGTGGATGGAGCGGTTCCATGGAGTGGCAACGCACTACCTGAAGAACTACCTGGGTTGGCGCAGGATGCTGGAGCGTTACGGGAGGGGCGTGAATATCAAAGCGTGTTTGCATGAGGCGCTGGGGCACCCCATGCAACACGTAATTGGGACATAGCC
>NZ_JBFODQ010000086.1:0-71987 GCF_040908355.1 Aeromonas sp. R2-2
TGCCGAACTCAGAAGTGAAACGCGGTAGCGCCGATGGTAGTGTGGCATTCGCCATGCGAGAGTAGGACACTGCCAGGCACCCAATTAAACAGCGACGTGCACATCACGACGTTGGCCGAGAGGATGACACCTCATTGAAGCGGCAGACAATTTAGCAAAAAGCTAACCAGACAGCGGAGCGGTAGTTCAGTCGGTTAGAATACCGGCCTGTCACGCCGGGGGTCGCGGGTTCGAGTCCCGTCCGCTCCGCCACTAATTTGAAGGCCTTCCCGATTGGGAAGGCCTTTTTGCTATGGGCGACTTTGTCCATAAGACCCACAGATTTGTACGCAAGAACCAACACAAAGCCCGGCCTCACGACTGGGTTTTGATGTTTTTAGTCTGCTGGTGAGTTGCCGACATCCCACCACGATGGCAATACCTTCCCCTGTTGTCGTTCTTGCTACTATTTCCACCTCTGTATCGCAGCACATCCCATCTTGGCCATATTGTTCCGCTGCGAGCTGATAGAGCTTGAGGATTAAATCAGGCCATATTGCAACGGTACGTCATCGCTTCCACTTGTTTGTGTAATCCCTTTTTTGCTTATGGATTTATCCCATTAAAACAGTCTCTTATCAAGAATTAGCGATTCTGCGGCAGGAATACCCAGGGATCAAATGATAATGATTATTGTTTGAATGATCCGGTCGGGGTCGTTACAATGCGGGCTGATTAATAAAGTGCTTTTCAAATGAGCCTTTTCTAATGCTGCGCCTGGCCGGATGCCAGGGCGTTGTAATGAGTGAAGTAAGGGAATACGTCACCTTCCTACTAAAATGTTCAGGCTAAAACATGACAACAGTGAAACCGAACAAGCTTGCCTTGCTGATCTGCTCCCTTCTTGCGACCCAGGCCTATGCTGCCGAACAAGAGGTGATGGTCGTCACCGCTTCCGGCTTCCAGCAGAAGATTGAAGACTCTGCCGCCTCCATCTCCGTGATTACCCGTGAGCAGCTGGAAAAGCGGGCATATCGCGATGTGACCGATGCCCTGAAGGATGTGCCCGGTGTTGTGGTGACTGGCGGTGGCAGCAGCAGTGATATCAGCATTCGCGGTATGGGGCCGAAATATACTCTGATGCTGGTTGATGGCAAAAAGGTGGATAGTCGTGGTACTCGCCCCAATAGCGATGAAGCTGGTATCGAGCAGGGCTGGCTGCCGCCATTGCAGGCGATTGAGCGCATTGAGGTCGTGCGTGGCCCCATGTCATCCCGTTATGGTTCAGATGCCATGGGTGGTGTGATTAACGTGATTACCCGCAAGACCACCGGTCTGGCCTGGCAGGGGTCGGTTCACGCAGATTCGACCTTCCAAGAGAACAAGGATGCCGGCAACAGCTTCCAGACCGATGCTTATACCGCAGGTTCACTGATCGATGGCGTTTTGGGGCTGCGTTTCAATGGTCAGCTCGCACATCGTGGTGAAGACAAATTTATCCAGGGTTTTGCCGAGCAGGAGACTCGCAGTGGCACGGCGGTGCTCAGCTTCAAGCCTGATGACCATAACCGCTTAGATCTGGAAGCCAGTCGCAGTCTGCAGGATCGGGATCGCACGGCCGGCAATTCGCTGGCAGCCAAGGCGACAGATAGCCTCTATCGCTACGAGCGCACCAACTATGCGCTGACCCATGATGGTCAGTATGATTTCGGCTCTTCCAGCAGCTATCTGCAGCAGGAGACCAACAGTAACCCCGTTCGCAAGATGGAGCTTACCAACACCATCGCCGATACCCATACCCAGTTTATTCTGGGGGATCACTACTTGAGTGTCGGTGGTCAGTATCGTTATGAGGATCTGCACGATCAGCGCAATGCCCTGACAGTGGCTAACCCTGCCGAGCAGCTGACCCGCTGGAGCTGGGCGATGTTTGTCGAGGATGAGTGGTCACTCACTGACAGCTTTGCCCTGACCGGTGGCGCCCGCATGGATCGGGATCAGAATTACGGCTCTCACTGGAGCCCGCGCCTCTACGGCGTCTGGCATCTGGATGACAGTTGGACTCTGAAAGGGGGCGTATCAACCGGTTACCGCTCTCCTGACTTGCGGATGTCAGCGGCCAACTGGGGTCAGGTCACCGGTGGTGGTAGCCTGGATGGCATGCTGGTCGGTAATCCTGATCTCAAACCCGAGACCAGCGTGAGTGAAGAGATCGGCCTGCTGTGGAATGGTCATCAGGGCTTCAACGCCGGAGTGACCCTGTTCAACACCGACTTCAAGAACAAGATATCCGAAGTGCGTCGTTGCACCAGCAAGAGCGATCCCGCCTGTACCCTCAATGGTCACAGCTATGACTTCATCAGTGATCGGGTCAACGTCGACAAGGCGAACATGCGCGGTGTCGAGGGGATGATGGATTGGGCCATCAATGAGGATTGGTCGGTCAGCTCCAGCTACACCTTTACCCAGTCCGAGCAGAAGAGTGGTCCACTGGCGGGTCATGCCCTCAACCAGATGCCCCGCCATATGTTCAACGGCAGCGTAGACTGGCAGACCACCGAGGATCTCAGCCTCTGGTCACGGGTCAACTTCCGTGGCGAGACCTCCGAGTACCTGAGTCGTGTGAAGATGGCGGAGGGGACCCCTTCCTATACCTTCTTTGACATGGGCCTGGTCTACAAGGCCAACAAGCATCTGGATCTGACTGCCGGGGTCTACAACCTGTTCGACAAGACGGTGGATTACAGCAGCTATGGCACTGTGCTGGATGGTCGCCGCTACAACCTGGGCGTGACTTACAACTTCTGATAGGGAACCTGTCATGCGGCCGCCATCTTCCGATGGCGGCCGTTTTTATTGCGTGTCCGTCAGGGGACTATGCCTGATAGGGGGCGGCTTGCCAGGTATTGCGCCCCAGTCCCTTGGCCTGATACATGAGGGCGTCAGCCTGCCGTAGTAGCTGGTCGGCATCAGCCTCTCTCTCTGCGGCGACCCAGACTGCCCCGGTGCTGATGGAGAGGGTCACCTCGCCGCTGCTGGTGTGCAGGGTTTGCCGGTTGCTCTCCAGGCAAATACGCTCGGCCCATTGCTCTGTCTCAGCCAATGTGGCCAGCGGCAGCAGCAGGCAAAACTCCTCGCCGCCGATGCGGGCCAGCAGAGCCTCTTCGGGCAACAGGTTCGTCACAGTCGTGGCCAGCTTTTCCAGCAACAGATCCCCGATGCCATGACCAAAGCGGTCATTGGTCTCCTTGAAGTGATCCACATCGAACAGCAACAGGGCACAGGGCTCCCCGCTTGCCAGCCGCTGCTCCATGGCAGGCATGAATGCCCGTCGGTTGAGCAGGCCGGTCAGGGGATCTGTACTGGCTTGTTTCTCCAGTCTGGCGTTGGCGCGGCTCAACTCGGTGGTGCGGCTGGCAACAGCGCGGCGCAGTTGCACTATGTAGGCCACCATGATTAACACTCCGGCAAACAGTAGCCAGGGACCGAGATGGATGGGGTAGACGGTCTCGACATGCATCCACTTGCGGATGATCCGCTCCCGATCGCTCTCTTTGAGCTTGGCGAACCCCTCTTCCAGTCGATTTAACAGGGCAAGGTCGCCTTTTTTCACCGCAAAGCGGATCTGGTCGGTATAGAGGTGGCGAACCGGAATAAAGCGGGTGGGATCGTCCGAGGTATAGATGTAGAAGTTGGCGACCTGCAGATCGGCTATAAAGGCCTTTATGTCGCCCCGAAAGGCCGCCGCCAGCAGGGTGTCATTGTCGTCGAAGGTCTGCAGTCTGGTGCCGGGGAAGTAGCGTCTGGCGTAATACTCCTCGTAGCCACCGGCTACCACACCGACCGTTTCATGGAGCAGGTAGTAGTGGACATCGGTGCCGCGCAATTCGCTCGAGAAGAAGAGTTGGGAGTCGAGCTGGGCGAGAGGCCGGCCATAGTCGAACAGTTTGTCCCGCTCCGGTGACCAGAGCAGTCCGGCGTGAACATCCGCGTTCCCCTCATGGAGCAGGTCGAGGGAGCCTTGCCAGTCGACCAGCCTGAACTCGATCTTCTGGCCGGTCACCCGGGCATATTCACGCCACAAATCGATCAGCAGGCCATCCGGCTGGCCCGACTCATTGATATAGGAGAAGGGCTGCCAGGCTTTGGAGTTGGTAATGATGATCGGCTCTTCCGGGGCTTTGGCCCAGACCGGCAGGGCAAGGGCGATCAGTAGGAGCCCCCATCCGATAATGACTATGACTCCTGTCCTGGAAGAGGCCATCCTTGCTCCAATCCGTTGCCGTATACCGTCCCGTGGTCACCGATTATCACCACCTTTCTCATCGAAGAACAAGCGCTCAAATGATGAAGTTTGCATGATGCAAATGGCGCCATGACAAGGCTGGCGGATAGAGTGACTACTTACAGCGGCAGGCTGATCCGCGCCTCCAGTCCCCCCTGTGGCCGATTGAGCAGGGTCAGCTCGCCGCCGTGCTGATGGACCAGAGTGCGGGCGATGGAGAGCCCCAACCCGACACTGCCGGACTCGGTGTTGCGCGCTTCATCGAGTCGCACGAACGGCTTGAACACATCCTCGAGCCGCGCCGGATCGATCCCCGGCCCGTTATCGCAGACCCGGATCAACAGCTCCTCCTTGCGCCGCTCCAGCGACACTTCGGCGCTGCCGGCATATTTGATGGCGTTGCCGATCAGGTTCTGCAGCACCCGGCGCAGGGTGTTGGCCCGGCAGGCGTAGACCTCTTTGCCCTCCGCCAGACAGGTGACCGGCTGGCCGGTATCGGCGTAGTCATCGCACAGGCTGACCAGCAGGCTGACCAGATCCAGCTCGCGTGTGGCCTCCTGCTGCCCCTCCTCGCGAGCAAAGCTGAGGGTGGCCGCCAGCATCTGCTCCATCTGTTGCAGGGTCTGCTGGATGCGCTCCTTGTCCTCGCCATCGGCCAGAAACTCGGTGCGCAGCCGCAGGCTGGTGATGGGGGTGCGCAGATCGTGGGAGATGGCCGCCAGCATCCGGGTTCTGTCCTGCACGAAGCGGTCGAGTCGGGTGTGCATCCGGTTGAAGGCCTGAATAGATTCGCGGATCTCGGTCGGCCCCTCCTCTTTCAAGGGCTCGATATCCTCGCCCCGTCCTAGCCGCTCCGCATTGCCTGCCAGCTGCTTGAGTGGGCGGGTGGCACGGCGAAACAGCAGCACCATCAGTCCGATCACCAGACTGGCGACCAGCATCAGGTTGAGGGTGGTCTGCCACGACCAGCTGCCCGCCTCCTTGTCGACCAGCGAACTGAACTGCAGCCAGCCCCCCTGCGGCAGTTCGATGGAGCCGTAGAGCCGCATATCCCGTGGCGGGGGCGGCCCCTTGCGATCCCGCATCATGCGGGCATGATGTTCCCACGCCTTGCTGCGCTGGGTATCCTCTTTCAGCTCGGCGCTGATCTCGACGGTGAGGCCGGGGGGGTAGTTGAGGCGCGAGCGCACCAGCTGCTCGAAACGGGGGCTGCGGTTATCCGGTTGCAGCGGTTCGTCGGAGAGGCGCAGCAGCAGGGTCTCGCTGCGGCTAGCCTTGAGGATCTCGTCATAGAGGGACGGGGGGGAGAGGGAGAGCAGTCTGACCACCGAGATGATCCGCTGCATGGCGTTGCGGCTGTTGACGAAGCCGAGCGCCTCCTCCCGATCCGTGCGGTAGATCTGGATGCTGAGCAGCTGGATCAGGATCAAGCCCGCCAGCGCCACCAGAATGATCTGCCCGGTTAGCCCCTTGGGCCACATCCGTGCCCATAGTCGTCGCAAGGTGCCCACTGCTTAAACCTGCGTCACGTCGGCGGAGAACATATAACCGCCACCCCAGATGGTCTTGATCAGCTCCGGATTCTTGGGATCCCGCTCCAGCTTGCGGCGCAGCCGGCTCACCAGGGTATCGATGGCGCGATCGAAGGCCACCGCCTCGCGGCCACGGGCCAGATCCAGCAGTTGATCCCGGCTCAGCACCCGCTGCGGGCGTTCGAGAAACACCTTGAGCAGATCGAATTCGGCGGTGGAGAGGCTCAGGCCCACCCCATCCTCATCGACCAGCTCCCGGCGATTGACGTCGAGCAGCCAGCGATCGAAGCGCAGATCTCTGGTCAGGGTTTCGGCGGCGGGTTGGGTCTCGGCCTGGGTGCGGCGCATCACCGCCTTGATGCGCGCCAGCAGCTCGCGCGGGTTGAAGGGCTTGGCCAGATAGTCGTCGGCCCCCATCTCCAATCCGATGATGCGGTCGGTCTCTTCCCCCATGGCAGTGAGCATGATGATGGGCAGGTTCGATTTGACCCGCAGCTCGCGGCAGAGGGTCAGACCATCTTCACCCGGCATCATCAGATCCAGCACCAGCAGGTCGAACTCCCGCTCCTCCAGCAGTCGCTTCATCTCCTTGCCATCCCGGGCGCAGCTGACCCGCAGGCCGTGCTGTTCCAGAAAGCGTTTCAAGAGATCGCGGATCTCGCTGTGATCGTCGACCACCAGAATGTGGGTGTTGCCCTGGTTCATGAATACCTCCCCTGCTTGGCGTTGGCACGAGTATACGAAAATACGCTGCACGGTTTGTGTCAAAGTGTGCCAGATCCGCACGATGCCACACTCTGCTACAAAAAAGGGCGATGCTGGCAAAGTTCAGACACCGATAGGGTGTTTACTTGAGAGCAAGGCAAGAGCGCCGAACCAGAATCATCCCTACAGGAGATAGACCATGAAAAAGCTGACCAAAACCCTGCTGACCGCCACCCTGATCCTTGGCCTGCCGCTGGGTGCCTATGCAGCCAGTGAAGCAGCCCCCACCGGCCAGCCCGGTGCCATGGTGGATTGCCCGATGGACGGCGGCGGCATGATGGGTGGCAAACACCACGGTGGCCGTCACGACAAGATGGCCCGCATGCAGAACATGACCCCGGAGCAGATCCAGGCCAACCTGCAGCAACGTTATGACCGTATTGAAGATCCGGCCAAGAAGGCGGAATTCATCAAGAAGCTCAACGAGCGTGCCGCCGGCATGACCAAGCACGCCGAAGCGATGAAGCAGTTCGCCGAAGCGAACCAGTAACAACGCCAGCTGTTATCAACCCAAGGGTGGCCGAGGCCACCCTTTTTGCGCTTACTGCGTTGAGCCGCAGCTTGGCTGAGCGCTGGTGATTGCCAATAAAAGAGGGGGAGCATGATGCTCCCCCTCTTGCTATCTGTGTCGGTGCGAGTGTGCAACCCACTTCACCGGACGAGCGAACTTAGCCCTGAGCCTTGTCGGTCAGTTCTACTTTCTTGACGGTTTCGCCTTCGAACTTGATGACCACGTTTTTCTTGGCGGCGTCGGTATCTTTCAGCAGGGTTGTGGTTGTCTCTGCCAGCAGTGGAGAGGCCTTCTTCAGGGCATCCAGATCATAGGTCCACACTTCCAGACCGGCCTCGGTCTTGGTAGAGGCAGGTGCGCCCAGCTTCTCTTTGACTGCCTGCTTGTTGGAGCCGCCTTCCTTGATATCCAGAGCCTTTTTGATGGCTTCGTTGGATGCACTGTCCATGGCACCGGATACGGCAGTGCTGGCCGCATCCTTGACGCTGCTGGTGACGCTGTCGGTCAGCGAATCCATCAGGCCGGCATTGGCAAACAGGGGCAGGGTGGTGAGGGCAACCAGCAAACTCTTTTTCATTTTCTACAGCTTCCATGGGTTCAATAAGGCGGCTATGAAATCAGCAAAGATATTGGGCGTCAAGTGAGGCATGCAATTAACATTTCTGTTAACTGGATCTCATTTCTCACCAGTCGCAAACAGTTTTGGTATCTCCCGCACTAGCCAGCTTTTGGCCTTGCCCATGGTGTCTCGCCGCCAGGCCAGCACCACCTGCAATTGATGGCGATATTCGGGGCTGATCACCTTGAGCCGTCCGGCCCGTATGTCCTCCTCAATCCAGCTCTGTGGCATGGTGCCGACCCCGATCCCTGCCAGCAGGGCATCCCGTTTCTCCGTCATGGTGCTGACAGTGAGGCGCGGCTGCTTGTCCAGCAGGCGGTAGGTGAGAACCGGTTTGCGCAGGGCTGTGTCGGCCACCGCGATGGCGCGGTAGCGGCGCAGGGTTTCGTCAGCCAGAGGCTCCGGCTCCTGATGCAGCGGGTGATCTGGATGGGCGACGTAGAGCATCACCTCGTCCTTGATCACCTGATGCTTGATGCCGGTCATCATGATGTCCGGGTTGATGGAGGAGATCAGCAGGTCGGCGCGACCATCTTCCAGACACTCCCAGCTACCCGCCAGCACCTCGGCTCGCAGCCGCAGTCGGGTATCGGTCTGCTCGGCCAGCTTCTCCACCAAGGGGTAGAGGGCCTGCACCGGGACCAGCGCATCGACGGCGACTGTGATGTCGGTCTCCCAGCCACGGGCCAGCGCCCGGGTCTCGCCTACCAGATGCTCGGCTGCCTCCAGCAGCACCCGGCCGCGCTCCAGCAGCATGCGTCCGGCCGGGGTGAACTTGGTGCGGTGGCCGCTGCGGTCAAACAGCATGGCATCCAGTTCGTCTTCCAGCTTCTGCACCGTATAGCTCAATGCCGAGGGCACCTTGCCCAGCTCGTCGGCCGCCGCCGCAAAGCTGCCGCGGCGGTCGATGGCGTCCAGCACCCGGATTGCCTCCAGGGTCAGCGCCCGTTCCTTGTTCGATTCCTTGGCCATTCCTTACCTTCAATTTTTTTGAATATGTTTGCCAGTTTATCTCGCTAACAAGTTAGGTCATGTCACTTTAATATTCAATCAACGCTTAGGCAGGAACGTCGAGCGGCCAAATATGCGGGTAGTTCCGCACTGTGACACGCCAAATCGGTCTGTCTGACGTCGGTGAAAGAACAACACACTATTTGAATAACCTCTTGCATGGATGCATTGATTCTGGCCGAAAAGGCCTTGGCAATGACATATAAAACAAGAGAGTGAATGAACATGAAAAACGTAATCAAGATGCTGGCTGTTGCAGGCCTGATGACCACTGGTTTCGCCCAAGCTTCCGTACCGGCTGACTTCAATGCCATGCCCGGCGTGCTGTTTGTGAACTGGAACGCCACTGCCGCAATGGATGGCAAAGCCAATCCGATGCTGGAAGTGCGTGACGAGTCTGGCGATCTGCTGGCATCAGTCCACGCCAATCTGACAGGCACCCAGCAGGTGCGGATCCCGAGCCGTACCCAGGGCAACCTGACCGTCAGCCTGGCTGACCAGAGCAGTGAATACCGTATTCCGTTCGGTATCGGTAGCGGCAAACAGCGTTAATCAACCGTCCCGGTAGGTGAGGAGCAGACCATGATGCAATTGAGAGCCGCAGAAGCGCGGGGCAAGGCCAACTTTGGCTGGCTGGACGCGCGCCACAGTTTCTCCTTCGGTCACTACTATGACCCGGAGTGGATGGGGCACTCGGTACTGCGGGTGATCAATCAGGATCTGGTTGCGCCGGGTGGCGGATTCGCCACCCACCCTCACGCCAATATGGAGATCCTCACCTGCGTGCTGCAAGGCACCATAGAGCACAAGGACAGCCTCGGTCATGCCGAGCAGATCCCGGCAGGGGATTTCCAGCTGATGAGCGCAGGCAGCGGGATCCGCCACAGCGAGTACAACCCCTCGCAGACGGATCCTCTATCCCTGTTGCAGATCTGGATCGAGCCGAACGAGTTCGGCACGCCACCCGGATATCAGCAGAAGAAGATCGAGTCCAGACCGGGCATGACGCTGGTGGCGTCACCGGATGGCGAGGATGGATCGCTGCGGATCCGCCAACAGGCCCGTGTATGGCGGCTGGAACTGGCCCCGGGCGAGACGCTCGAATGGGCACTGACTGGCCGACACGGTTACCTGCAGATGATTTCAGGGGAGCTTGCCGCCAACGGTCTGGCTGCCCGACCCGGCGACGGGGTACTCAGTCGTGATGAATACCGGTGGGAGCTGGTTGCGACCAGTGCCAGCCAAGCTCTGTTATTTGACCTACCCTGAAGCAGTCAGCGGTGATGTGACACAAAAGAGGAATATGAAATGGACAAGATGAAAGATGTAGCGCTGCTGGCGGGTCGTGTACTGCTGGCGCTGATGTTCGTAATGGCGGGCTGGAGCAAGATCGGCGGCTATGCCGGTACTCAGGGCTATATGGAGGCGATGGGCGTGCCGGGCTTTATGTTGCCGCTGGTGATCCTGCTTGAGCTGGGTGGTGGCCTTGCCGTCGTGCTGGGTCTCTTTACCCGCAGCCTCTCCGTGCTGTTGGCCGGTTTCACCCTGATGGCTGCCTTTATTTTCCACTATCAGCCTGCCGAACAGATGCAGATGCTGATGTTTATGAAGAACGTCTCAGTGGCCGGTGGTTTCCTGGCGCTGGCGGCGGCCGGAGCAGGGGCTTTCAGTGTGGATGCCCGTCTCGGCAAAAACTGGTAATGCCCTGAAGAGTCAAGTTTTCCAATGCCTTTTGGCCGGTGCAACTGCACCGGCTTTTTTCTGTCTGCGTTTTCCGGGTAGGTGAGGTGACGGCACAAATCTGCGGCGCCCCTCATGGTTCAGCGGTTTGACCACCTGCTGGCCACAAGAGCCTTTTGCATCTTCCCCCCCGATCCCTGACAATTCCCTCTCTTGTGAAGTGACGGAAATGGCTCGCCTTTTCCCTCGCCCCCTCTCATCCACAGGCGGGAATTGCTCATGTTTACCCTCTACCACTCCAATCAGCTGGATCTGCTCAAAGAGCTGCTGGTGAGCCGCATCCGGCAGGCCCCTCTCTCTCACCCCTTCGATCGGGAGCAGATCCTGGTGCAGAGCCCGGGCATGGCCCAGTGGCTCAAGCTGGAGCTGGCCAAGGCCTTCGGCATCGCCGCCAATATCGACTTTCCGCTGCCCGCCAGCTTTATCTGGGAGATGTTCACCCGGGTGCTGGCGGATGTACCGCGTCAGAGCCCCTACAACAAGGGATCCATGAGCTGGCAGCTGATGACCATTCTGCCCGCCTTGCTGGATCGCCCCGCCTTTGCCCCGCTCGCCGCCTATCTGGGCGGGGGAGATGAGGTGGATCCTGCCCAGGATCCCGAGCAGGTGCGGCTGTGGCAGCTCTGCCAGAAGGTGGCGGATCTGTTTGACCAGTATCTGGTCTACCGGCCAGACTGGATCGCCCGTTGGGAAGAGGGGGAAGGATTGAGTCAGGAGCTGGCCGGGGTGAGCGGTCAGGATTGGCAGCCGGAGCTGTGGCGTGAGCTGGTGGCACGCACGTTGGCGCTCTCTCCGAGCGGCTATCACCGCGCCAACCTCTACGAGGAGTTTATCCACGAGCTGGAGCGTACCGCCGATCTGCCGGGCAAGCTGCCGCAGCGGGTCTTCGTGTTCGGTATTTCGGCACTGCCGCCGCGCTATGTGGAGGCGCTGCTGGCCCTCGGCAGTCGGCCTGAGGTGGAGGTGCACCTGTTCGTCACCAACCCCTGCCGTTACTACTGGGGGGATCTGCTGGATCGCAAGACGCTGGCGCGCCTCGAAAACAAGCTCAAACCCGGTACCGACCTCGAGACATTGCAGGGCCCCGCCAACCCGCTGCTTGCCTCCATGGGCAAGCTGGGGCGCGATTACCTGCATCAGCTGATGGAGCTGGAGGTGCCGCAAATCGAGGCTTTCGTCGATATCGACGAGGTGGATGGCAAAGGCAATGTCAGCCTGCTGCGCGCCATCCAGAAGGATGTGCTGGAGCTGGCCGAGCGAGGCGCCGGTCAGTTCGATCTCGACCGCAGCCATCACAAGAGCCCCATCGATCCGGCGGATGGATCCTTGCAGATCCACGCCTGCCACGGCCCGATGCGCGAGCTGGAAGTGCTGCACGACCGGCTGCTGGCGCTGTTCGAGCAGGACCCGTCCCTCACCCCGAAAGACGTGGTGGTGATGATGCCGGATGTGAACAGCTACGGCCCCTATATTCAGGCGGTGTTTGGCGCGCGCGGTCAGATCCCCTTTGCGGTCTCGGATCGGGCGGCGAGTCAGGAGAGCCCGCTGCTGCAGAGCTTCCTCGCCCTGCTCAGGCTGCCCAACGCCCGCTTCGGGGCGGGGGAGCTGCTCGCCATTCTCGAGGTGCCCGCCGTGCTGCGGCGCTTCGAGCTGGATGACGACGAGTTCAACCAACTGCGGGTCTGGGTGCAGGAGACCGGTATCCGCTGGGGGCTGGATGACGGCTACCCTGTCCGGTTCGATCTGCCGCCCATGTCCGGCAACAGCTGGCTGTTCGGCCTGCGTCGCATGCTGCTCGGCTTTGCCATGGGCGACGGTGAACCGGTGGCGGGCATCTTGCCCTACGCCGATATCGAGGGGCAGCAGGGGCTGGCACTCGGCAAGCTCGCTTGGTTTGTCGATTCGCTGGCCGAATTCCTGCCCCGCCTGCAACAGGCGCAGCCGCTGGCCGAGTGGAATGCCTGCCTGCTGGCGCTGCTGGAGCGCTTCTATCTGGCCGACGAGGATGAAGAGCGTCAACTCCAGCTCATTCGCAGCCAGCTGGTCGAGTGGCAGACCCGGCTTGGCGAGGCTCGCTTCGAGCAGCCCATCACCGCCGATCTGCTTCAGGATTACCTCGGCAGCGTGCTGGGGGAGTCCCGCTCCAGCCAGCGCTTCCTCGCCGGTCAGGTCAACTTCTGCACCCTGATGCCGATGCGCTCCATCCCCTTCAAACAGGTCTGCCTGCTCGGTATGAACGACGGCGTCTACCCGCGTACCCTGGCCCCCATGGGGTTCGATCTGATGGCGGTGGCGTCGCGGCGCGGGGATCGCTCTCGTCGTGATGATGACCGCTACCTCTTCCTCGAGGCGCTGCTCAGCGCCCAGCAGGGGCTCTACATCAGCTATCAGGGTTTCAGCGCCCAGGACAACAGCGACAAGGTGCCGTCGGTGCTGCTGGCGGAGCTGATCGACTATGTGCGGCAGGGCTTTGTGCTGGCGGGGGATGAGGATCTCGACGACGAAACCTCCGGCAAGCGGCTGCTCAACCACCTGATGGTGGCGCATCCGCTCACCCCCTACAGCCGCAACTACTTCTACCCGGAGCCGGGTTCACGTCTCTTCACCTATGCCGCCGACTGGCAGCCTGCCCTCTATCCGGTGCGCGGCGCGGCCAACTTCCAGAGTAGCGAGCTGCCTCTCCCCCCCGAATGGGGCAAGGAGCAGGGGCTGGAGCTGGCGGAGCTGCTGCGCTTCTATCGCCAGCCCACCAAATATTTCCTCAACCGCCGCCTCAAGGTGTGGTTTGAACTGAACGAAGCCAACATCGAGGACAGCGAGCCGTTCGAGCTGGATGGCTTGCAACATTATCAGCTGAAAGATCTGCTGCTCGATGCCCATCTGGCGGAAGGTGAAAGTACCGAGCGTCGCGAGCGGTTGCAGCTCACCGGCCTGTTGCCGCAAGGGTGGTTCGGCAGCCTGCTGCTGGACGATCTGGATGCCGAGATGGGCAAGCTGGCGGACCGGCTGCGCCCTTGGGTTGCGGCCAATGAGTCAGAAAAACAGGCGGTGGAGATCGATATCTCCCTCACTCAGGGCCAGCTGCAAGGGTGGATCGACACCCAGAAGGGGCGCTTGCTGGTGGTCAAACCCGGCAGCTTCAACGGCAAGGATCTGCTGCTGGGCTGGATCCAGCACCTCTGCCTCTCATTGAGCGGCGCTCCCGGCGACACCCTGCTGTTCGATGCCAAACAGAGTCTGCGGTTAGCCAAGCTCACTGCCGACGAGGCTCGGCCCAAGCTGGCGGCGCTGGTGGCGTGCTGGGCGCAGGGGATGAAGCGGCCGCTGCCCTTCTTCCCCAACACCGCCTGGGATTGGCTCAAGGCGATCGAGAAGGATCCGGACAAGCCGGAGGCGGCCGACAAGGCGGCTCTCACCCGTTTCAACGGCGGCTGGATGATCAATGGGGAGGGGCAGGACGTTTACGTCGCCCGCTGCTTCCCCGAACTCGATGACGAGGTGCTGGGGCAGTTGCAGGCGCTGGCCCGTGAACACCTGACCCCGCTGCTCAAGACCCTGGAGGAGCTGAAATAATGGCTAACCCGCTCAATACATTGCGTTTTCCCCTCCATGGTGAACGACTGATCGAAGCCTCCGCCGGTACCGGCAAGACCTACACCATCGCCGGTCTCTACCTGCGCCTGCTGCTGGGCCACGGCCCGCTCATCGAAGAGGGTGCCGATGCCGGTCAGCCGAGCGCCCATGAACGGCCGTTGTCAGTGACCGAAATTCTGGTGGTGACCTTTACCGAAGCGGCCACCGCCGAGCTGCGCGGACGGATTCGCGGTCGTATCCACGAGGCGCGCCTCGCCTTTATGCGTGGTTATAGCAATGACGCCCTGCTGAACATGCTACTGGCCGAGGTGGACGATCACGAACTGGCGGCCCGTCGCCTGCTGGCTGCCGAGCGGCAGATGGATGAGGCGGCGGTCTTTACCATCCACGGTTTCTGCCAGCGGATGCTGAAACAGAACGCCTTCGAGTCGGGCGCCCTCTTTGAAACCGAATTTCTCACCGACGATAGCCAGCTCAGGCTGCAGGCGGTGAGCGACTACTGGCGCGCCGAGTTCTATCCGGTGGATAAAGCCCTCGCCAGCGCGGTGCGCGCGCTCTGGCCGAGCCCCGCCGCCCTGCTGCGGGAGATGGGCAGCTGGCTCGACAACAGCGAGCTGGAGATCCATCCCGCGCTGGGGGATGAGACCCTCGCCGCCCGCCATCAGGCGGCCATGAGCCGCATCGCGGCGGTGAAGAGTGAATGGCTGGCGCAGACGGATGAGATCCGCCGCCAGACCGACGGCCAGATCAGCCGCTACACCGGCAAGAACTACGAAGGGTGGCTTGCCAAGATAGCCGACTGGGCACAGGACGAGAGCAGTGGCTACGCCATCTCCAAGGAGCTGGAGCGCTTTGGCCAGACTGTGCTGGAGGAGAACCTCAATAAGGGGGGCGCTGTGCCGACCCTGCCGCTGTTCAGCCAGATAGACGAGCTGCTGGCCAGCCGTCCCGGTATTCGGGATCTGATCCTGCAACGGGCCGCCAAAGTAGTGCGCAGCCGGATGCAGGCGAGCAAGCGGCAAGCCCATCAGCTCTCGTTCGATGACCTGCTCAAAGACCTCGATGGGGCGCTCGGCTCCGGCCTTGGCGAGCGGCTCTGCGAGCGCATTCGCGCCACCTACCGGGTGGCGATGATCGATGAATTTCAGGATACCGATCCCCAGCAGTACCGCATCTTCCATCGCCTTTACGGCGGCCACACCGACACGGCGCTATTGATGATCGGTGACCCCAAGCAGGCCATCTACGGCTTTCGCGGCGCCGACATCTTTACCTACATTCAGGCGCGGCGAAATGTGAGCGCCCACTACACCCTAGGGCGCAACTGGCGCTCCAGCAGTGCGCTGGTGGGGGCGGTCAACGGCCTGTTTGAGCGAGCCAAGGATCCCTTTATCTACGAGGCGGATATCCCCTTTCTGCCGGTGGAGGCGCAGGGCAAGAGCAAGGCGCTGCTGCTCGATGGCGCCACTGCACCCGTGCTCCACTGCTGGCAGCTGACCGGCCAGCCCACCTTCAATCGGGGGGATTACCAGAGCAAGATGGCCCGTGCCACCGCCGCCGAGATCCACCGCCTGCTGACCCTGGCCCGCGAGGGCAAGGCATTGATCGGTGACAAGGCGGTGAAGGCCGGGGATATCGCCGTGCTGGTGCGCACCGGCGCCGAGGGCAAGCTGGTGCAGCAGGAGCTGGCGCGCCTCGCCATCGCCTCCGTCTATCTGTCGAACCGCGAGAGCGTGCTGGAGCAGACGGAGGCGCGGGAGATCCTGCTGATTTTGCACGCCTGCCAGAACCCGAGCGAGGAGCGCAGCCTGCGGGCGGCGCTCGCCACCGGGCTGTTTGATCTCGATGCCAAGGCGCTCGATGGGCTGGCCAGCGACGAGCGGGCGTGGGAGAGCGCGGTGCAGGAGTTTATGGAGTACCGCAAGATCTGGCACCGCCGGGGCGTGCTGGCCATGCTGCGGGCCCTGCTGCACCGGCGCAATCTCGCCTCTTCGCTTTTGGCGAGCCCCTATGGCGAGCGGCGGCTGACCAACTTCCTCCATCTCGGCGAGCTGCTGCAACAGGTGAGCAGCGAGCTGGATGGCGAATATGCCCTGCTGCGCTGGCTGGGGGAGGCGGTGAGTCGCCCCAACGGGCAGGATGCTGAGCAGGTACTGCGCCTCGAATCCGAGCGCAAGCTGGTGCAGATCGTCACCATCCACAAATCCAAGGGGCTGGAGTACCCGCTGGTATTCCTGCCCTTTATCTGCAGCCACAGAACCGCCGAGACCCCGCTCTATCACGAGGCCGACGAGGCGGGCAATCGCACCATTCTCGATCTGACCGGCGCCGACTCGTCGCTCGCCGAAGCGGACAGGGAGCGCCTTGCCGAAGATTTGCGGCTGCTCTATGTGGCGCTGACCCGGGGCGTCTACGCCACCTGGCTGGGGCTGGCGCCGGTGCGGGCGGGGGCGGGCAAGTCGGAGAAGACCGACCTGCACCACACCGCCATCGGCTACCTGCTGCAAAAGGGCGAGGAGGGGGATGCGCAGACGCTGGCGACCGCGCTGACCGAGCTGGCACAGGCGCTGCCCGGAGTGGCCGTCGGTGAGCCCTCGCTCACCCGTCCGGCCCCGCTGCCGCCAGAGGAGGAGCAGTTGGGCGAGCCGCAGGTGCGCCACTTTAGCGGTTCCCTTGAGCGGGACTGGTGGATCAGCTCCTACTCCGGGCTGGCGGCGCAGGGTCATGGTCACAGCAAGGGCGTGCTGGCCAATCCCGGTTTCGATGTAGAGGTCGTTGCCGAGGCCGCTGTTGTACACGAAGAGGACGAGCTACAACCCTCCATCTTCACCTTCCCTAAAGGGGCGCGTCCCGGCACCCTGTTGCACAGCCTGTTCGAGACCATCGACTTTCAAAGCGCCGCGGGAGAACCGTTGGCAGAGCATATCGCCACCTTGCTGGCGCAGGACGGCTTCGACGAGAGCTGGGCGCCAGTGCTGCAACAGCAGGTGGAGGCGGTGCTGGATACCCCGCTGGAGACTGGCTTTGGCGAGCCGGTGCGGCTGCGGGACTTGAGTGCCGAGCGCAAACAGGTGGAGCTGGAGTTCTTCCTGCCCATGGGGCGGGTGACGGCCCCGGCGCTGACCGCGCTCTGCCAGCAGCACGACCCGCTGTCGCGGGGCAACAAGCCGCTCAGCTTTGCCACCGTGCAGGGGATGCTCAAGGGCTTTATCGACTTGGTGTTCGAGTGGCAGGGGCGCTGGTATCTGCTCGACTACAAATCGAACCACCTCGGCATGAGCCCCGCCGATTACAGCCGTCCGGCGCTGGAGCGGGCGATGGCCGAGCACCGCTACGACCTGCAATACCAGCTCTACTCGCTGGCGTTGCACCGGCTGCTCACTTTGCGCCTGCCGGGCTACGACTTCGAGCAGCACTTTGGCGGCGTTTTCTATCTGTTCCTGCGCGGCATGCCACAGGGGGGCATTTTCCATACCCGCCCGAGCCGTGAACTGGTGCTGGGGTTGGATAAGTTGTTTAGCGAAGGCAGTGAGCTGCCAGCTGCGGGATCTCAAGCATTGAACGAGGTAGAAGCATGAGCGGCACCATGATCAGCACCGCGACCAGCGCAATGATGGTTGAACGACTCAAAACACTGGCGCTGGCTGGCCGCATCCGCCAGCTGGATCTGCAATTTGCCAGGCTGGTGGCCGACCTTGGCGGCAGCCCCGAGCTGGTGCTGGGGGCTGCGCTCACCTGCTTCGAACTGGGGCGCGGCCATGTCTGTTTGCCGCTTGAAATGTTGACTGCCGGATCACTGCGGCCGTTCGGGCTGGATCCCCAGCAGAGCCGGGATCTGCTGGGGGATCTGGCGGATCCTGCCCGCTGGCCCGCCCTGTTTGCAGAGAGTCCCTTGGTGGGTACCGAACAGGATGAGGGGCTTGCCCCACGCTGGCCGCTGCGGCTGTGGCACGGGCGGCTCTACCTTACCCGCTACCACGATTTTGAACTGGGGGTGGCCCGTCATCTGCGCGCCTTGAGTGAACGAGCCGAATGGCCGGAGATTGCTCCCGCCCTGTCGCGGCTGTTTGCCCGCGACTACGGGTTGGTGTTCGCGGCTCTGCTCAAAGCCCGCCTCGCCCCTGACTTCTCGGCCCGCCACTTTATCGAAAAGTATCTGGATCTGGTGTTCCCCAATGAAGTGGATTGGCTCGCCATCGAAGGGCTGTTGGCCAGCGCCCAGGCGGCGAGCGACTTGAGCAAACTGGATGCGCTGGTGCCCGAGGCGCTCTGCTGCAACGGCCAGAAGCTGGCGGCGGCCACCGCGGCGGCGCGCCCCTTCGCGGTGATCTCCGGCGGCCCCGGCACCGGCAAGACCACTACTGTGGCCAAACTGCTCGCTATTCTGGTGGAGACCGGCCTGCAAGCTGGCAAGGCCCCGGCGATCCGGCTGGTGGCCCCCACCGGCAAGGCGGCGGCGCGCCTCACCGAGAGTATCGGCTCTGCCCTGCAGGCCCTCGATCTGCCCCCCGAGTGGGTGGAAGCCATCCCCACCGAGGCGGGCACCTTGCACCGGCTGCTCGGGGTCATTCCGGGGCGCAGCCAGTTCCGTCACCATGCGGGCAACCCGCTGCACCTCGACTTGCTGGTGGTGGATGAGGCCTCCATGGTCGATTTGCCGATGATGGCGCGTCTGCTTGATGCGTTGCCAAGCCACGCCCGCCTGATCCTGCTCGGCGACAAGGATCAGCTCGCCTCGGTGGAGGCGGGGGCCGTGCTCGGCGATATCTGCAGCTTTATCGAACAGGGCATCAGCCCGGCGCAGGCGGACTGGCTCTCCCGCCAGACCGGCTACCGCTTGCTGGGCACGCCTGCGGGGGCACCGGTGCGCGACAGCCTCTGTTTGCTGGCCAAGAGCTGGCGCTTTGATCAGCACTCCGGCATCGGCCAGCTGGCACGCGCCTGCAACAGCGGGGATGCCACGGCGGTGGAGGCGGTCTGGGGCATGGGCTTTGCCGATATCAGCCTGCACCCCTGGGCCGGGGAGGCCTACGACGCCCTGATTGCTCAGGGGGTAGCCGGTTACGGCAGCTATCTGAAGGCGGCCCGCGCCGGGGAGGCGCCCGCCGCCGTGTTCAAGGCATTCAACAGCTTCCAGATCCTCTGCGCCCTGCGCGACGGCCCGTTCGGGGTGCTGGGGCTTAACGAGCGGCTCGAACTGGCCCTGTCACGGGCTGGCCTGATCGCCCGCGACGGCGACTGGTATGCCGGTCGCCCGGTGATGGTGGTGCGCAACGACCACGGGGTCGGCCTCTACAACGGCGATATGGGGCTCTGCCTGCCCGATGAAAGTGGCCGGTTAAAGGTATGGTTTGAGCAGCCGGATGGCACCCTGCGCGCCCTGTTGCCCAGTCGCTTGCCACCCCACGAGACGGTCTACGCCATGACCATCCACAAATCCCAGGGCTCCGAGTTTGCCCATACCGTGCTGGTGCTGCCCGACAGCCCCAGCCCACTGCTGACCCGCGAGCTGGTCTATACCGGCATCACCCGCGCCAAGGCACGGCTCGATCTCTACGGCGATCGCGCCCTGCTGGCACAAGCGGTGCGGAAAAAGACCGAGCGTTATTCCGGATTGGCGGAGAGGTTGGGGGGGGATTGTGAGTGATAGAGCGCATTGTTCAGGCTTATCATCGTCAAACCAGATAAAGAATTAAGGAGTGATATTGTGATCAGTGAAGAACGTATGGCTGAGGTCATGAGAATAATGGAAATATCTGGAGATCTCAGAAAAGCCAGTGTTAATGATGATGCATTAATTTTTGCGGCTATTAACGATATCCTGACGCATACACCAGCAGGTTTAACATATTCTATCGAGCATCTATCTGAGTTAAGAGAATTTATCGATGAGGTGATGGGCCGTAGGATTGATGAGGAAGTTGATAAATTATCTGATGTCAGTAAAATTAACGAATGTCTGAATAACAATGCCAGTTTAGTTAGAGACGTTTCTGTCGGCCGTGTAGCAATAAAAAGTATATCAGAACTAATAGAGTATATTGAGGCACATGAGCCGGATTGCGATGCGAAGGAGTTTGCTGATTTAGTCACTGAAGTAATGTCTAACATAAATGACTTCTATATATCTACTAGAATTTTACCCATGTTGCAGAGAGGGATATACTCAACAGGTATTAGTAAATTAATTGAGTCTAGGGATCATGATTTCTTGGAAAAAAGAGATGACGAATCTTTCTGGCAACATAAGTTCGAGTCTAACAAGAAAATTTTAGAACATCTTCTTGGTAGTAACATTGATTTGTGTTGTGGAGAGTTCAGCGTCGGCAGTACGGACACATCAGGAAAAGGTAATCGACGGACTGATTTTGCATTATTACATTCTTTAAGTAGAAACATTAGTCTGGTTGAAATAAAAACTCCAGGCACAATTTTGCTATCTAAGAAAAAATATAGAGGAACTTTTGGGCTTTCAAATGACCTTTCAGGTACAATCGCTCAAGTCTTAATACAGAAGTCAGAATTGATGAAGAATTTTTATAGTAAAAGGCATAATTCTTCATTTGATTTTGAGGTTTTTGCACCACGTTGTTATATTATATGCGGTTTGTTATCAGATATATCTGATGATAAGGATAGGTTACGAGCATTTGAAATACATCGAGATGTAGTGTCTTCGCATGTTAAAATAATTACCTTCGATGAATTATATCATGGTTTTTTAGATTTCAATCGCTCTAATTAAAACCATGTCATATCCCCGATGTCGGATGATCCCCCCTCCCTTTGGGAGAGGGGGGGGGCCAGTATGTCCACTTCGTACAATAGGGGACCACCCACCTTTATTTGCCGACAAGGCGCAAGGGCGTATGCTCGCCTTCTGCTGCCATTGGCCATAACCTCGGGCAACCGCGATTCATTACAAGCTGGAATCCAGCTTTTTACTGCGAATTTCCTTGTATTTATGCCAGTCAAATGTATGGAGGAAGTCAATCGCTGTGTCCACCCCCATCTGAAATAGCAATAATTTGGTCTCATCACTCATGCTAAAATCCAGCCAGTTTATGTTTTTGGTGTCGATATAGCTTATCAATCTCGAAAAATCAGGATTGTTATTAATGAACTCTTTATCCAGGGTATGCCTAGCTGTGTCGATGATCCGCGAAATCAGATCGAAACCATTATTGATGTTATGGCTGAAAATATCGAGTTGCAGCTTGACGCCAAAGGTAGGTCTGCTAGGGATCGCATGGTGGTTATGAAACACATCGATTGGGAAATTTGATACCATGCCGCCATCAACCAACACAAAATGGTCTGGGGGGAACTGATCACTAGTAAGGGTGGCCTCGTTTAAATAGGCTCGCCAGTGTTCTTTTCTGGCATCACTGAATGGCATGGCCGGGATCTTGACTGGCTTGAAAAAGCCGGGAATGGACATGGAGCATCTTGCATAGTCAGCTGGGTGGACGTTTTCAGGATTTTCCCAGTAGAGCGCAGCCATCTTCGGAAACAGTGCTCGCGATTCAGTTGAGACATCTGAAGCGACTAGGCATAAATAGTTGTTGGCAGGGTTCAACGGTGATAGTTGCTGGCGTGCTTTGAACGGATTATCTCTCAAGGTCCAGCCTGCAGGCGTTGTGCTCATTCGATTTTTTAGCGCTTGGGTCGTGGGTACGCCAAGATGGTTAAGATGCTCTTTCACCCAACGATGGAAAACCTCACCCCGGTTTAGTCCCATCATCTCCTTGAAATTGTCTATGACCTGGCAACCTTTGACGAAGTTCCAGAATGACAGTATGTCGTCTGATTTCACCATGGTGTTGACGAACTCTTGTGCGTCCGTGTCGTCCTCTTTTTTGCCATCGACAAACGCCGCCATGGGCATATTGGCGACCAGATCAATCAATTTGGCCACTTTGGCATGCTCTGGCTGGTCCAGTGCCGCTAAAAATAGTGCTGTGATCGAACCTGCCGATGTTCCACCGATGCTGCAAAATCGCAAACCGACGCGCTCCAGCACGTACACATACCCCAGCAGGGCAATGCCAAGGACACCCCCTCCCTCCATGACGATATCAATATATTGATGGCCGTTTGCATCAATGCAGTCGCTGTAAATTTTTTTATTTAATTGTAGCTGTGTTATTCTCTGCGAGAGCGCACGTTCTTCTACATGGTTTATAAAATCTTGATAATTTAATGCCATACATCCTCCTGAAGAATAACAACATATGATTTGCGAGTGGTTGAGTAAATAATTACAGCCTGATTGTAGGTCGCTGCCGGATTGGTAATGATTAAACATATTGATTTTGCTGAGTAGATCGCACAAAATATGCTGGTGATGGGGCATGTAATAAGTTATGTTTTATGTTGGGCTTCGTTCAGCCAGATATTTACTAGGTAATCCTATTTTTCTCCCATTTTTGCAATGAGTGGAGCAAGATGGTTCCATCTACGCTATTTCATCTCGTATATTGGGCTTCATAGGCTCAGTACCAACCTACCGTTGTGTAGGTTGTGGTTGAGCGTAGCGAAGCCCAACGTTTACCGCGAAATCTCTTTTTCCTTTCCCTCATCCCCAGACCTTCTCCTCCTTTTCTAATAAATGGGAGAAGGGAGCAATGCCGTTACCGCTGTCCGATTACGCTTCGCTAATCGAACCTACACGGCTGACGATCATATTTCCGGTGCTGCTTTATCCCCTCTCCCTTTGGGAGAGGGCAGGGTGAGGGTGGGTAGGGTGCAAAGAACGAAGTGAATTGCACCGCTGCTATTTATCTGCCACAAGGTGTCATGCGCTGCGCTTATTACACCCTGCATCCAACCCACACACGACAGGATGTCATTGCTTGAGACTTGAATTTAACACTATCGATCTGGATCGCGATTACGAACTCTGTGTGCAGGCGCGCAGGGATGCCTATTTTTGCAGCTTTCATACCCATGACTGCTTTGCCGACTTTATCGACGGTTATCGGGAGCGGATCCGCGAAAGGCTGGGGCAAACGCAATGGCACTACCTCCATGTCTGGGCGGGTGAACAATTGGTGGGCCAGCTGGAGTTTCGCAGTTTTTCCGATGAGCCCGAGACCGGTTATGTGCAGCTGATTTATCTGTTCCCTGAATATCGTGGCTGCGGGTTGGCAGCGCAGTTGCAGGCCTATATTCGCCAGCAGTTGCTGGGGGCGGGTTGTAAATGGGCCATTCTCTCCGTGAGTCGCACCAATGTGCGGGTCTTGAATCATTACCGGCGCTTTGGCTGGGTATTTCTGCGCCCCAATCCGAAACATCGGGAGACGGATTTTTATCGACTGACTCTGGCCGAGTGACCTCTGTGGTGGCCTCTGGGTATCCCCCTCATTTATTCCCATCCCCCAAATGGCTGAATCGTGAGTTAAATCCGGTAAATGGGGCGCGCTTGAGCCACACTTATGGCCACCCTGATTCAGCCTGTGCCGTGAGTGGCCGATAACCGGGGAAACGTGGTGCGGTGGGGTTCTGGCTGACAGATCTGTTGCAATATGCCAAGGTAGCGCCTCACGACAACAGCGCGATTCCCCGTGGTGGCGCGGGGCGGAAGAACAAGGATAACTGCTATGGTGCAGGACAGTGACACGATCAGGATCTCGGATGTCAGCGAGGCCGTGGTGCATGGCATTCTGGAGGTGACCAGCGATGGCATCTGGGATTGGCATGCCAATACCGGTTTTGTCTATCGCAACCCGGGCTGGTACCGGATGCTGGGTTACGAGCCTCACTCCCTCGGCAATACCGTCTTCACCTGGGAGAACGTGATCCACCCCGATGATCTGGCGGCGGTGATGGCGAAGTTCGATCTCTGTCTGAGCGGCAGCGCCCACGAGTATCGCGCCGAGTACCGTTGCCGCTGTCGGGATGGCAGTTACCTCTGGATTGAGGATTGCGGCCGCATCATTGAGCGCAATCCCGACGGGTCTGTGGCGCGGATGATCGGCGCCCATCGCGATATCCACGCCAGCAAGTTGTTGCTGGAGCAGCTGGAGCGGCGCAATCAGTCGCTGGAGCAACAGGTTGCCGAGCGCACCGCCGAGCTGGTGCGACTCAACGAGGCGCTGCAACAGAAAGCCGAGGAGAACCGTCTGCTGGCAGAGACCGATGCCCTGACCGGCGCCGCCAGCCGCTATCGGCTGGAGCGGGCGTTGCAGCTGGAGTGCGAGCGGGCGCGCCGCTTCCATCAGCCGTTTACGGTGATCGCCATGGATGTGGACAACTTCAAGCAGATCAACGACAGCTATGGCCACAACGCCGGGGATCAGACCCTGATCAACATAGTGGCGCTGGTGCGCCGCCATATCCGCGAGATCGATCTGCTGACCCGCTGGGGTGGTGACGAGTTTATGGTGTTGTTGCCCAACACCGGCCGCGAGGATGCGCTGGTGGTGGCGAGCAAGTTTCAGGCATTGATGGCGAGCGAGCCCATCTGCCCCCACGCGCCCGCTACCATGAGCTTCGGGTTGGCGGAGTATCAGCAGGATGAGCAGAAGGAGAGCCTGATGGTGCGTGCCGATCGGGCGCTCTATCAGGCCAAGCAGCTGGGTAAAGACCAGATCTGCTAACGCGGGTTACGGAAAGAAGAACAGTAGAAAGGGCCGCAGGTTTGAAACCTGCGGCCCTTTTGTATTGTTACTGACGCGGCGCGACTTAGAAGTGGTAGCGCAGACCCAGCTTGAAGGTATCCAGAGAGTAGTGCTCGTCACCCAGGCTCAGGGCGTCGAACTGGCGCTCGTAACCGATACCGGCAGAGAAGTGGTCGTTGAAGGCGTAGTCCAGACCTACTTCCAGATTGGGGTGTACCTTGCTCTTGGTTGCGCTCTTGCTTACCTGATCGCTGAAACCGAGGAAGGTGGCGTTGCCGACAACTTCCAATTCGGTGCGGGTGTAGGCGATACCCGGTTTGGCATAAGCGCTGAAGCCCCAGGCCAGCGGCTGGCTCAGCTTGGCGGCCAGGCTGATGCTGCGGGTTTCGATGGTGGTGTCGGCAAAGCCGCTTGCAATCGGGGAGGTTACCCAGGTCAGCTGATCCATCTGTTGGGCGTGCAAGCCACCTTCAACCGCCAGCCAGGGTTTGAAGCTGTAACCCACGATCAGGCTGCCGCCGTCGAGCTGGTCGTCGATCACTTTGGCGTCATAGGCGTCTTTGGCCGCACCATCGAGATCCATCTTGGAGGTAGTCAGATCCAGACCTGCATACCAGCCTTCGGCATGGGCGCCGCCATTCATGGCCAGAGCAAGCAGGGAGAATGCGGCAATTTTATTAAACTTGTTCA
Organism: Aeromonas sp. R2-2; assembly: GCF_040908355.1. Taxonomy (NCBI): domain Bacteria; kingdom Pseudomonadati; phylum Pseudomonadota; class Gammaproteobacteria; order Aeromonadales; family Aeromonadaceae; genus Aeromonas; species Aeromonas sp. R2-2. The sequence goes on from NZ_JBFODQ010000086.1 coordinate 25,349, forward strand.
TGGATAAATAACCTTGTGTTGCGTGAACTGCGTGTGATTTATATTGCTCAATCCATGAAGCTTTTTATATTTCCGTCATCGCTCTGCTTTCACAGAGGGGCCGCAGTATAGTCAGCACATTTCTGAATAACAAGAGAGTGATTTCCCCATCCTTCTAAATATGACTGGCTGCAAGCAGGGTCATTTTGTTTAATAAATGGTGTTATTAGAGTTTTAGCTTTATTGAGGTTTAAATAATTAACTGGTGAGGCAAATGACAGGCTGAGAGTTAGGCTTTGATTCTATGTTATTGATTTGTATTGGTATTAAATTTTCATTCGAGCGTAGCCGTGATGAGTTGTCTAAAAATTGGCATCTCAGATGTCACTCACAGGCGTCAGGCTCTTTTCGATGATTTTTTGAACGCCTCACAAGGTGAAACCGTGAGAAAAAAATCTATCTTTTTGCCTGTTTTTTGCTCTTTTCTAGGTTTGGGATTGTTCCCATTGTTGCTTTTGGTGGTCTTTTGAGGCTGTTTTTGCGAAGGCGATGCTACCCATCAGATACGCGAATGGGCTCTTTGGGTGGCTTTTCTCTTCACCCGGCAGCAGTTGTTGGGGTGGGAGCGGGGAGTGATGAGTAAATATTGGTAGTACTGGTTGATTAATTTTTTGTCTTATACATGTAAGCTATTTAAAAGATAAGTCTTTGAGGTTTTAAATTACTTTCTTATATTCGTTTTTATATTTTTCGAAGCTTTCCAAGCAGGCCATTTAAATATATTGAATGGCAATAACACGGTATTGATGATCGTTTAGGATACCTTGCCAGAACGGTCGTGGCGGCTGGTGCATCAGTGGGCGGCGGGTGGCCGGTGACACTTCCCCTTGCCGGGGCCCTTGACCTGACCTGCGAATTCAGGGAAAAGAAAAGGGCGGTGCTATCAGCGCCGCCCAATGCCAGGAAAGAGAAAAAACCTTACGGTTTAAAAGATAAAAATTTGGAAGCAAACAATCGATTTCTCAACCAGGAAGGGTCTTGAATTCGATACGTTTCGATTATGCGCGATGTTCTATGCAGCACTAGCAAAATGTTTGCGGGTTGAAAGATATGCACTGTCTGGTGTCAGATTTTGCGACCTCATCGTTCAACTGGTCTGTCCTGATGGGCGTTGTAGGCGATTTTTTCTCTAGGCTGTTTTTTCGGTGTCAATATCTGAGCCTTGAAGGTAAAAACAGGTCAGAAGCTGACTCGGCATAACCATGCAATGAAAGTGCGATAACAAGGAAGAGTGGCATGACCTACAGCCAGACCCTGGCCAACAATATTCTCGACACCCTGAAGAAGACCCTGACCGACAAGGGGATCCGCTATCAGACCTTGGCAGAAGCCATGGGGGTCTCCATCGCGACCGTGAAACGGATGATGAACAAGCCCTCGCTGCCGTTCGATACCCTGCTGGAGATCTGCCATCTGGTGGGGCTCTCGTTCGAGGAGTTGCTGGATCGCACTCAGGACGCCCAGAGCCGCCGCGCCGTCTTCACTCAGGAGCAGGACGAGGCGTTTCACAACGAGCCTGGGCTCTACGCCTTTCTCGCCAATATCTTCTGGCGCGACAAGACGCTGATCGATCTCAAGCGGGAGTACGGCCTGACCGATGCCTCCTGCTACCTCTATCTGCGCAAGCTGGAGAAGCTCGGCATTTTGCAGCTCGGTATCGACAACAGTTACCACTTCCTCATCAGCGAGCGGATCAGCTTCGAGCAGCACAGCCGCTTCGCCCGTCAGCAGGCACGGCAGGCAATGTCGGTGCTGGGGGAGTATCTGGTGGAGAACATGCACAAGTCGAACAACTATATGGCGCTCTGCCAGTTGCACCTCAACGAGGGGGAGGCGATGGCGCTGATCGACCGGATGAAGGAGTACTGGCATCAGGAGATCAAGCTCAACCGCCCCGCCATCGGCCAGCAGGAGCACGCCAAGACCTACACCATGTCGCTGCAACTGGCCGATTGCGGCTACCAGAGCTTTGACGACATGATCCCCAATATCGACAACTGATCCCGGCGGATCCTGCGGGATCCGCTTTGTTGGCTGGAGTCTAATCGGCGACCCGGGTTTGTTGCAGCTTGCCTGCGGGCGGCTGCAATGCTCTCGTATCGAGACAGATACGGATCGCATCCGGCCGCCAGTGCTCGATATCGCAATCCACCAGACCACCCCGCTCGTCGTAGTTGACCCGCACCAGCCGCAGCACCGCGCTCCCCTCCGCCAGATTGAGGGCGCGGGCGATGGCGCCGCGCGCCGCCGAGGGGGTGATCTCGAGACTCGCCCCGCCCTGGCCTATGCCATAGCGCTGCTGATAGAGCTCGGTGAGGGAGCTGGCCAGCGGTGCGCTGGCGATATCGGGAAAGCGGCTCGCCAGCAGGTGGTGGCTGACATGCAGCACCGGGCGGCCGTCGATCAGCCGCTGGCGGCGGATCTCATAAAGTGGAGTGAAGGGTTCCAGCCCCATCCAGCGGCACAGTTCGCTGCTGGCAAGCTCGCTGCCGTGGGCCAGCACCCGGGTTTCGGCGGTGCGCTGCTGCTCGCCGATCCACTGGTGAAAGTGGGTGTGGATGGCGGGATCGTAGGTGAGGCGGGGTGGCGCCACAAACCAGCCGCGTCGCTCGGCCCGGTAGATAAGGCCGTCTGCCTCGAGGCTGGAGAGCGCCTCCTTGATGGTGATGCGGGTGGTGGCGAAGCGCTCGCTCAGTGCCCGTTCGGCGGGCAACTGCTGCCCGGCCCCCAATTGGCCGCTGCCGATATAGCGGCGCAGGGTCTGGCAAATCTGTTCGCACTTGGAGGAGGAGCGGCCATCGGCCATGCTCTGTTCGTTCACTCTCTGCTCGCTCAATCTCGGCTCGGTCACACTCTGGTCCCTGTTGCTTATTCAGAAGGCGGATGGCTGGCCAATCCCTTACTGGAATAGTCCAGCCTCACTCGGGTTCAGAGTTGTAACTGCTGTGGATGACAGCGCCATGACAGGGTGATTGTCATCAAACTGCCATTAAAGCGCCCCGCCACCGTCATAATTCCCCTCTAGCATCCCTCTCGAACCTTAACTGACCTAGTCCAGAGGGATGGGATGATGAAAAGCGTGATCGCAAGTGCACTGGCCATGGTGGCCATCAGCCAACCGTTGTTTGCCACAAATAGCTATGCAGCCGAAAATATCGCGGATCTCGAAAAGGCCGCCCGCGGCGAAGGCCAGCTCCACAGCATCGGCATGCCCGACAGCTGGGCCAACTGGAAGGATACCTGGCAGCAGCTGGGCAGCATCTACGGCATCAAGCATCAGGATACCGACATGAGCTCGGCGCAGGAGATCGCCAAGTTCGCCGCCGAGAAGGCCAATGCCACCGCCGATATCGGCGATGTGGGCGGCGCCTTCGGTCCGGTTGCGGTCAAGCAGGGGGTGACCCAACCCTACAAACCCTCCACCTGGGCCGATATTCCCAACTGGGCCAAGGATGCGGACGGTCACTGGATGCTGGCCTATACCGGCACTATCGCCTTCCTGATCAACAAGGATCTGGTCAAGGCCGCCCCCACCAGCTGGCAATCCCTGCTGGGTGGCGACTACAAGGTGACCCTGGGTGATGTGGGCGTTGCCTCCCAAGCCAACAACGGCGTGCTGGCGGCGGCCTATGCCACCGGTGGCAGCGAGAAGAATCTGAAACCTGCACTGGAGCTGTTCGGCCAGCTGGCCAAGCAGGGCCGCCTCTCCCTGAACGATCCCACCATCGCCAACATCGAGAAGGGCGAGGTGGAAGTGGGTGTGCTGTGGGACTTCAACGCCCTCAACTACCGCGACCAGATCGACCCCAAGAAGTTTGATGTGGTGATCCCGAGTGACGGCTCCGTCATCGCCGGTTACACCACCATCATCAACAAGTGGGCCAAGAACCCCAACGCCGCCAAACTGGCGCGGGAATACATCCTCTCCGATGCCGGTCAAATCAACCTGGCCCGCGGCTACGCTCGCCCGATCCGCAGCAACGTGACTTTGCCGGATGATGTGAAGGCCAAGCTGCTGCCAGCCGAGCAGTATGCCAATGCCAAGCCGGTTCAGGATCACGCCGCCTGGGAGCAGAGCTCCAAAGCCCTGCCGCGCCAGTGGCAAGAAACCGTCATGATCAACATGCAGTAAGGGAATCCAGTGCAACACAAGGTGATAGTGGTACTTGTGGATGGTCTGGCAGCCGAGGTAGCCCACACCATGGGCTACCTCGGTGGCATGGTGGAGGCGGGGGGCCTGCATACGACCCTGAATGCGGCCCTGCCGTCTCTCTCCCGACCCCTCTACGAGTGCATCCTGACCGGCGTGCCGCCGGTGGTGAGCGGCATCACCCACAACGGGGTGAGTCGCCTCAGTCTGCATGACTCCATCTTCCATCTGGCCCGCGCTGCGGGTAAACGCACCGCAGCGGCGGCCTACCATTGGGTGAGCGAACTCTACAACCGCAGCCCCTGGCTGGCAGCCCGCGATCGCTTTACTCATGACGAGCAGTTGCCCATCCAGCATGGCTGCTTCTACTGGGATGACAACTATCCCGACAGCCATCTGCTGATGGATGGGGAATGGCTGCGCAGCCAGTACGATCCCGATTTTCTGCTGATCCACCCGATGGGGGTGGATGATGCGGGCCACAAGTTTGGCCTCGATTCCCGCCAGTACCGCAATCAGGCGCGCCGCATGGACAGCTTGTTGGCCGATCTGCTGCCCCAGTGGCTGGCTGAGGGGTATCAGGTGGTAGTCACCTCGGATCACGGCATGAACAACGACCTGAGCCACGGCGGCACCCTGCCGGAAGAGCGCACCGTGCCACTCTGGCTGTTTGGCGATGCCTTTATCGAGCGCTGGCCGGATGGGGTGGCGATCGCCCAGACCCAGCTCTGCGCCCTGATGGCTGATCTGCTGGGCATCCCCCACGACAAGCCGGCGGCGCCACCGCTGCTCAAGGCGGCCTTTATGCGCGAGGTGCACTGATGATGCCTGCCACCACCGAGATCCTCGTGGATCAACCCGTGGCCACCAAGCGCAAGGTGCGCCGCCACTGGCTGCCCGCCCTGGTGCTGCTGCCCTTTATCCTGTTGATGATCCTGTTCCAGCTCGCCCCCATGGTGTGGGTGCTGGTGGGCAGCTTTCAGACCCCGGATGGCTGGGGCATCGACTACTACCGGGAGATTTTGAGCTCCCCCTTCTACCTGCAATCGTTCGGCAACTCGTTGCGCATTGCCGGTATCGCCAGTTTGGCGGGGCTTGCCATCGGCACCCTCGGGGCGGCAGCGCTGCGCCACAGCGGCGAGCGGGTCAAGCGGGTACTGTTGGCCTTTGTCACCATGACCGGCAACTTCAGTGGGGTACCGCTGGCATTCGCCTTTATCATCATTCTCGGCATCAACGGTGCGGTGACCCTGCTGCTGAAATCATGGGGATTGATCGACGGCTTCAACCTCTACTCGGGTAGCGGCCTCATCCTCATCTACACCTACTTCCAGATCCCGCTCGCCCTGCTGCTGCTCTACCCGGCGTTTGATGCGCTGCAGGATGAGTGGCCGCAGGCTGCCGCGCTGCTGGGGGCGAGCAAGGGGCAGTATGTGTGGCATGTGGCGCTGCCGGTGCTGACGCCTGCGCTGCTCGGCACCCTGATCATCCTGTTTGCCAACGCGGTGGGGGCTTATGCCTCCGCCTACGCCCTCACCACCGGCAACTTCAATCTGGTGACCATCCGGGTGGCCAGTCTGGTCTCCGGCGATATCTTCCTCGAGCCCAATATGGCGGCGGCGCTGGCGGTGATCCTGATGGTGCTGCTGGGAGTGGTGACGGCCGCCAACCAGTGGCTGCTGAAAAAGAGCTATGTGAACAAGGGGCAATCCCATGCATGATTTGACGCCGCGCTGGCCCAAGTGGGTGCTGGGTGGGCTGGTTGCCACCCTGCTGCTGCCGCTGTTGGCCACGTTTCTCTACTCCATCTCCACCCGCTGGGGGGCGACCCTGCTGCCGGATGGCTTCACCCTCGACTGGTATCTCAAGCTGTGGGGCGATCCGCGCTTTCTGGCGGCGTTTGGCCGCAGCCTCCTGGTCTGCTTCGCCACCCTGCTGCTGGGGACCCTGGTGCTGGTGCCGACCGTGCTGGTGGTGGCCTACTACTTCCCCAAGCTGGATCCCTGGATGAACCTGCTGATCCTGCTCCCCTTCGCGGTGCCGCCAGTGGTCTCGTCGGTGGGGCTGCTGCAGATCTACGCCGATGGTGTTCTGCCCATTATCGGCACACCGTGGATCCTGATCGGCACCTGGTTCACCGTGGTGCTCCCCTTCATGTACCGAGCGCTGGCCAACAGCCTGCAAGGGGTACCGCTCAGGGATCTGATGGATGCCGCCCATCTGCTGGGGGCAAGTAGTCGGCGCGCCTTTCTGTTGGTGGTGATCCCCTGTCTGCGCAAGGGATTGCTGGCGGCGCTGTTTCTCTCTCTCTCCTTCCTGCTCGGCGAGTTCGTGTTTGCCAACATGCTGGTGGGCACCCGTTACGAGACCCTGCAGGTCTACCTCTACAACATGCGCGCCACTTCTGGCCACTTCACCAGTGCGCTGGTGATGAGCTACTTCCTGCTGACCCTGCTGCTCACCTGGGCGGCCAACAGATTTCATCGGTGATCCAAGATGTTCCATTTAGAAGTCAATCAGTTGCACAAATCCTATGGCGAGACCCCGGTGTTCGAGGGGATCGAATTCGGCATCCGCAAGGGGGAGCTGGTGACCCTGCTCGGCCCCTCCGGCTGCGGCAAGTCCACCCTGCTGCGGGCGCTGGCCGGGCTCACTCCGGTGGATGGCGGTCAGGTGCGGGTGGCCGGTGAAGATATCACCTGGCAGGCGCCCCAGAAGCGGGGCATCGGCATGGTGTTCCAGAGCTATGCGCTCTTCCCCAACATGACGGTGTGGGACAACGTTGCCTTCGGCCTCAAGATGAAACCCCAGCCGGGACGGGATCTCGCCGCCAGCGTGCAGGAGGTGCTGGCGCTGGTGGAGCTGACCGGTTTCGAGCGCCGCTATCCGGCCGAGCTCTCCGGCGGCCAGCGCCAGCGGGTGGCGCTGGCCCGGGCCCTGGTGGTGCAGCCGCGGATCCTGCTGCTGGACGAGCCGCTCTCGGCGCTGGATGCCCGCATCCGCCGCAGCCTGCGCCAGCAGATCCGCGAGATCCAGCAGCGCCTTGAGCTCACCACCATCTTCGTGACTCACGATCAGGAGGAGGCGCTCACCATGTCGGATCGGATCTTCCTGATGAACAAGGGATCCATCGTCCAGAGCGGTACACCGGAGGAGATCTATACCCGTCCCGCCAGCGAGTTTGTGGCGGGCTTTATCGGCAACTACAACCTGCTTGGCGCAGAGCAGGGCAAGTCGCTGTTCGGCCCCCGTTTTCAGGGCAAGCTGGCGCTGCGGCCAGAGTCCATCACCCTGCTGCCCGCTGGGGCGACCAGCAGCGAGCCCAGCCTGCCCGGCATCGTTCGTCAGCAACAGCTGCTCGGCAACGTGATCCGCTATCAGGTGGAGTGCGAGGCGGGGCTGTTGACGGTGGATTGCCTCAACCGCTCGGCTGGTGATCTGCTGGCCACCGGCAGTGCCGTGACCCTGGCGGTGGCCCGGGATCAACTCTGTGAGGTAGCATGACGCCTCGTTTCATTTTCGTTGTTACCGCAAGGAGCCCTCATGGCACTGGCACTGTTTGATCTGGACGAGACCCTGATTGCGGGGGATTCCGCCAGCCTCTGGCTGGAGTACATGGTGGCCGAGGAGCTGGCGCCCGCCAGCATGATCGCGGAGGAGCAGGCCATGATGTCCCTCTACCATCAGGGCAAGATGGACATGCACCAGTACATGGCCTTCACCCTGCAACCGCTGGCGGGCAAGACGCGCCAGTGGCTCGACTCGCTCTCTACCCGCTTTGCCGAGCAGGTGCTGCGCGAGCGCCTCTACCCCGAGGGGTTGGCGCGTATCGAATGGCATCGGGAGCGGTGCGACGATCTGGTGCTCATCTCCGCCTCCGGCGAGCATCTGGTGGCCCCCATGGCGAAGATGCTGGGGATGGATCACTGCGTCGCCATTTTGCTCGATGAGGAGGAGGGGATGCTGACCGGCCAGACCCGCGGCACCCTCAGCTTTCGCGAGGGCAAGGTGGCCCGCATCAACCAGCTGTTTGCAGGCAGGGAACACCTCTGGCCGGGGAGCTTTGGCTACAGCGACTCCCACAATGATCTGCCCATGCTGCGGGCGGTGAGCCATCCCCATGCGGTCAATCCGGCCCCCGCGCTGCGTCAGCAGGCCGAGGAGCTGGGCTGGCCGGTGTGGGAGTGGCAGCGCTGAGCCGCGCGCCACACGGCTTAACGTGCGGCAAGAAGCACGAAAAACAAAGAGAGAGGCAGGAGCCTCTCTCTTTGTTTTTACTGACGGCGTTGTGGTTGATGCTGGCCGCTGTAGCTACCCCTCGTTGGTTTGTTGTCGGGGCTCGCCAAAGGCGGGAATATCCTCCTCGGCACTCTGGTGAGGGGCGTGGCGCAGCGGGAAGCAGATACGGTTTTTCCCCTCCCGCTTGGCCTGATAGACCCCCTTGTCGGCCAGCTCCACCAGCTCTTTGGCCGAGAGCCCGGAGCGGCTGAAAGCCACCCCGCCGCTGATGGTGATGGTGAGATCGGGTTCGCGCCACTCCAGCTGCTCCACCCCGAGCCGGAACGCTTCCAGCAGGGAGGGGAGCATCGGCTGCTCTTCGCCGTAACGGAAGATCAGCACCAGCTCCTCGCCGCCGTAGCGGCAGAACCAGCCCCACTCGTGGAACAGATTCATGCCCAGCTTGCTCACCCGCTTGAGCACCACATCCCCTGCCTGATGGCCATGGGTATCGTTGACCCGCTTGAAATCATCCAGATCGAACATCACCACCCCGAAGGGAGCGCCACTGTTGAGCTGCTTCTGCAGGCACTCGTCGAAGAAGCGACGATTGTAGAGCCCGGTGAGTTTGTCCTGATGGGCTTGCAGGCGGATCTGGGCAAAGTCCTGGCTGGCGGCATCCATCTCTTCATAGACCTTGGCCAGCTCCAGCATACGGCGGCCGTTGTAGGCGATACCGCCGGAGCGGCTGGCGCGGATCAGCAGGGTGATCTCCCCCAGCATCCGGCGGAAGTAACGGGACCAGAGCAGGGCCAGCAGCAGATAGAGGATGCAGGCGACGGCAATCATCAGCTGCACGTTGATGGAGACGCTGTCGATCACCTGCTGCATGCTGGCAGTCGGCTCGACGCTGAGCAGGATCCAGCGCTGCTCGGGGATGCGGTAGTAGGAGACCATCGTGCCGCTGGCATCATCGAGGAAAAAGCCCTGCGGCTGTTGCATCCGGGCCAGCCAGTCGGGGTGGGTGAGGGGTTTGAATACCCGTTCACGATCCGGATGGGCCAGCACCAGCCCGTCATGGTTGAGCAGGATCTGATAGCCATTGCCCAGATGGTGACTCTGATCATGCCGACTGTTTAGCCAGTTGGCGAGGGGGGTGAGTTGGGTATCCAGCGAGAGCACGCCAACCCGCTTGCCGTCAGGATCTTCAATCACCCGGGCCAGCGCCATGGTGAGGGTGCCCAGGGTGTAGTCGTAATAAGGATCAGTCCAGACAATCTGTCCGGGATGGCTGGATGCCAGCAGATACCAGGGGCGGGTTCTGGGATCGAACTTCTCGTCGGCCTGCCAGGAGGGGTGGATCAGCATCTTGCGATGCTCGGTGCCCACGTAGACGTAATCGAGTTCCATCACCTTGTGATAGGCCTGCCACTGTTGCAGGTAGCGCTCGCCGTTAAGGATCTCCGGGCCGCTGAAATCCCGATAATTTACCTGCTGATAAATGAGCGTAAACTGGCGTTTGAGGGTCGCCAGATAGGGTTCGATCAGGGTATGGAAATACTGGGTGTTGCGAGCAATCAGATATTGTTGCTGCTCGTGGCGCAGGGTGCGCTCCATATGCAGGTAGTAGATGCTGCCGAGCAGCAACACAGGGATAAAGAGCAAGAGGAGGCCCAGCCGCATGCGGGTGATCAAAGACCAAGTGTTCTTGGGCTTGGCGGGGGACATGAACAGATCCTTTTCGTCTCGGGTGACACCAGCATATATGATGCTGTGCGGCTCGTCTAAAGGCAGAAAATGAGATGTTTCCGATGCTGAACCACACTCTGCTCTCAATGATTCATTATGGCAGCATAGCGGTGCTGATCCTTGCCCTCTGTGTCGAGTATCTGATCTTTCGGCGCGGCCTGAACATGTTGCGAGTGCGCCGCCTGCTGCTGGCAGATGGGGTGGCGGCGCTGGCGCTCTTCTCCATCTTTGCGACCGGGTGTCTGCTGGCCCTCGAGCATGCCAGCTCGGTGGCAGAGATCTTTGCCCATCCTGTCCACGGCCTCAAGATGGGGCTGTTTCTGCTGATTGTTGGCTCCCTCGTTTATCCCAGCCGCCTCTTCTATCGCTGGCGTCGTGCCCTGCGTCTGGGCAAGGCGCCGATGATCTCCATTCAGCAGCACTTCCGGGTGGTGTGGATCCTGCGGGGCAATCTGCTACTGATTGCCCTGTTGGCCGTGTTCACCAAGCCCTCGCTGCTGTAACACTCGCGGTGCTCAAAAGCAGTGCGATGCAGGGCGTGGAGAGCGAGAGCGCAGACAAAGAGTGGAGACAAGAGGATAGGGAGGCGGGTATCTTGGATCGGATAACCCGTCACGCGCCGATTTAAGGAAGAATCGCCATGCGCTCCAATCTGATGTTGCTGATGGCTGCCACCATCTGGGGTATGGGCTTTGTTGCCCAGCGCCTCGGGATGGATCACATGGGGCCCTATACCTTCAATGGCCTGCGCTTTCTGCTCGGCGCCCTCTCCCTGTTGCCGCTGCTCTGGTGGCTCAAATCCCGACAACCTGTTGCCATTGCGGGCGACCATCGCCAACTGCTGATCGGTGGTGTGCTGGCCGGGCTGGTGCTGTTCTGCGCCGCATCCCTGCAGCAGGTGGGGCTGCTCTACACCACGGCCGCCAAGGCCGGTTTCATCACCGGGCTCTACATCATTCTGGTGCCGGTACTGGGGCTACTGCTGCGCCACAAGAGCGGACTCAATACCTGGATCGGCGCCGTCATTGCGCTGGCCGGTCTCTATGTACTGAGCGTCACCGACGAGTTCACCATCGGCTTTGGCGATCTGTTGCAGGTAGTCGGCGCCCTGTTCTGGGCTGTGCATCTGCTGCTGGTGGATCACTACTCCAACCGGGTTGCTCCCATCAAGCTCGCCGGAGTGCAGTTCGTAGTCTGCGGCCTGCTCAGCCTCGCCACCGCTTTTGTTATCGAAACCCCGACTGTTAGCGGCGCAGTGGCCGGTTGGCAGGCGCTGCTCTACGCCGGGCTGGTGTCGGTCGGGGTCGGTTATACCCTGCAGGTGGTGGGGCAGCGTGGCGCCCATCCGGCCCATGCCGCCATCATCCTCAGTCTGGAGACCGTCTTTGCCGCCGTGGGTGGCGTGTTGCTGTTGGGTGAGACGCTGGACGAGCGCGCCATCGCCGGTTGCGCCCTGATGCTGGCAGGGATGCTCATCTCCCAGATCCGCTTGAGATGGTGGTGGAAATCGCGTCGGGACAAGGTGCCCGCGACCAAGTAAACCGCAGCCTGCTGCATAACAAAAACGCCCCGACAGTCGGGGCGTTTTGCATGATGGCGATTCGGATCAGGGGCGCTGATCCAGCTCGCGCTCCAGCTCCATGGCCTTCTGACGGGCCGGATGGGTATTGAGGCGCTGCCAGTAGGCTTGCAGGTGCGGGAAGTGGGCCAGCTGACCATTTTGCGCCAGCAGATCCACCAGGAAGGAGTTCATGATGTCGGCGCCGGAGAGGCGATCCCCCACCAGATAGTGGCGATTCGCCAGTACCTCGTTGAGGTAGCCCAGCACCTTGGCACACTCCGCCTTGGCGTAGTCCGGCAGGAAGCGCATCGGGCTGCCATCCTTGCGCACGAACATGTCGAGCAGCAGCGGCAGGATGCCGGAGCTCTCGGCAAAGTGAAGCCACTGCAGATATTCGGGATACTCCGGGCTATCTGGTGCCGGTGCCAGCCGATCGGCAGCATAGCGGGCAATCAGGTACTCGGTGATGGCGCCCGATTCCGCCAGCACCCGGCCGTCGAACTCGATGACCGGCGACTTGCCGAGGGGATGAATGGCCTTGAGCTCGGGCGGTGCCAGAAAGGTGGCGGCATCGCGCTGATACGCCTTGATCTCATAGGGCTGGCCCAGCTCTTCGAGCAGCCAGATAATGCGTTGGGAGCGGGATTTGTTCAGGTGGTGCAGGACTATCATAACGACCTCGATTCGGTGGCAGGAAAGTGTGTACGAACGGGCGAGGGGGGCGGTTCACCGATGGCTAAAAAAGAGCGGGCTTGATGCCCGCTCCCTCGTTGACTGACTCAGGCCTCCAGCGCCTGATCCAGATCCGCCAGAATGTCCTCGATCGCCTCGATCCCCACCGACAGCCGGATCATCTCGGGTTTCACGCCGGCTTTGGCCTGCTCCTCCTCGCTCAACTGGCGATGGGTGGTGGAGGCCGGGTGGCAGGCCAGCGACTTGGCGTCGCCGATGTTGACCAGTCGCTTGAAGATCTTCAGCGCATCGTAGAAACGCACGCCCGCCTCGTAACCATCCTTCAGGCCGAACGAGAGGATGGCCGAGGGGCGACCGGCCATGTACTTCTCTGCCAGCAGATAGTGAGGGTGACCCGGCAGACCGGCATAGCTGACCCAGGCCACCTTGGGGTGGTGCTTGAGGTGGTGGGCGACCCGCAGGGCGTTATCCACGTGGCGCTCCATGCGCAGGCTCAGGGTCTCCAGCCCCTGCAACAGCAGGAAGGCGTTCATCGGCGCCAGCGCCGCGCCGGTATTGCGCAGCGGTACGGTACGCACCCGACCGATAAAGGCGGCCGGGCCAAAGGCCTCGGTGTAGACCACCCCGTGATAGGAGGGCTCGGGTTTGGTCAGCTGGGGGAAGCGCTCGGCGTGATCCGCCCAGGGAAACTTGCCTGAGTCGACCACCACGCCGCCCAGCGAGTTACCGTGGCCGCCGACATATTTGGTCAGGCTGTGGACCACGATGTCGGCGCCGTGTTCGATGGGCTTGCAGAGCACCGGGGTGGCGACCGTGTTGTCGACGATAAGCGGCACGCCGCGGGCGTGGGCTGCCTTGGCCAGCGCGGCCACATCGACGATGTTGCCCGCCGGGTTGCCGATGCTCTCGCAGTAGACCGCCTTGGTCTTGTCATCGATAAGGGCGGCGATGGCTTCGGCGCTGTCATCCCTGGCGAAGCGCACCTCGACCCCGAAACTCGGCAGCATGTGGGCGAACAGGGTGTAGGTGCCGCCATAGAGCTGGGGCGTGGAGACAATGTTGTCACCGGCGGCGGTCAGCGCCTGAATGGCGTAGGTGATGGCGGCGGAACCTGCCGAGACCACCAGCGCGGCAATCCCCCCTTCCAGCGCGGCCATCCGCTGCTCCAGCACATCGTTGGTGGGGTTCATGATGCGGGTGTAGATGTTGCCCGGCACCGCCAGATTGAACAGATCCGCCCCGTGCTGGGCGCTCTCGAACTCGTAGGCCACCGTCTGGTAGATGGGCACGGCGACCGCTTTGGTGGTGGGGTCGTTGGAAAAGCCGTGGTGCAGGGCCAGGGTCGCATCTTTCATCACACACTCCTTGTTGGATGTTGCTTGTCGCAGTTATAGATGGATAGACGTCCAATCTATCAGGCCTATGGCCGATGTAAACAGCAAGATCCGGCAAAGCAATTGCTCCCGCAGGGGATGCCCGTCCCGAGTGGCTGGCACGGCTCGCACTCAGAGGCGACGGCGATACTCCTTGTCATCGATCTGGTTCATATCCCACTGCATCAGGCGGTTGAGCTGCTGCATGGGATCTTCGATAAGTGGCAGCGGGCGCGGCAGGATCCGCTTGAAGTAACGGCGCAAGGTCTGCTGGATCCGGTTCGGTTTGAGGGGGTTGGCGTGGCTCATGATGGTGCTCCTCTGCTGTGGTTCTCACGTTCATCAGTAGTATTGAGCTAAAATGCGGAAGTAAAAACTGATGACTTACAGCAACAGGATTTCCTCTTTTATGCCAACCGGTCGCCTCTACCAGCAATTTCAACGACTCGCCCAGCTGCTTGGCAGCGACGAACGGGAGATCAGCCTCGCCGAGGTGGCGGATCTGCTCTGCTGCACCCCGCGCAACGCCCGCCTGCTGCTGCGGCGGATGCAGGATCAGGGCTGGCTCAGCTGGTCGGCTGAAGCGGGGCGGGGGCGGCGCTCCCGACTCACCCTGCTCGATAGTCAGGAGAGCCTGACCCGGCGCCGCTTGAGGGATCTGCTCAGTCAGGGCCAGTTGGCGCAGGCGGTGCGGCTGGCCGAAGATCGCCTCGATCTGCTCACTCCGCTGTTGATCGAACAGCTCGGTCAGGCCACCCGCGAGGGGCGCCAGATCCTGCGGGTGCCCTACTACCGGCCGTTGCCGCAGTTGCTGCCCACCGGCCCGATGCGCCGCTCCGAAATTCACCTGAGCCGCCAGATCTTCAACGGCCTCACCCGGCGAAATGAGGAAAATGGGGAAATCGAAGGGGATCTCGCCCACCACTGGGAGTGTCTGGGCCCCTGTCACTGGCGCTTCTACCTGCGCCCGGCGGTGCGCTTTCACCACGGCCGCGAGCTGGTGGTGGAAGATGTGATGGAGAGCCTGCTGGCCCTGCGGGATCGCCCGCTGTTCGCCCATCTGAAACGGCTGGAGAGCCCCTGGCCGCGCACGCTGGATCTCTATCTCGACAGCCCGGATCCCTGGCTGCCCCACCTGCTGGCCGAACCGGTTGCGACCATTTTGCCGCGGGAGCTCAAGGGGGAGGCGGGCTTTGCCCTGCAACCTGTGGGCACCGGCCCTTACCGGGTCGCCACCAACGATCCCCTGCATCTTTGCCTTGTGGCGTTTGACGACTACTTCGGCCTGCGCGCCCTGCTCGACGAGATCGACATCTGGATGTTGCCGGAGCTTGCTGAGCGGCTGGAGACCCACCTGCAGCTGGGGCGCGACAGCCCTGAGCTCGGTACCATGCGCGGCGAATCGGAGCTGGAGTCGGGCTGCTACTTCCTGCTGCAGGACGATCGTTCCGGATCCTTGCAGGATCCCGCCCTGCGCCAGTGGCTCGGCCAGTTGCTCAATCCGGTGGCCCTGATGGGGCGGGTCGCCCCCGAGTTGCAACGGGGCTGGACCAGCGCCCTCGGCCTGCTGCCCCACTGGCGCGAAGCACTGCCCGCGCCCTTGCCCAGACCGGCGCAGTTGCCGACGACATTGGTGCTTGCCTGCTTTAACCAGCATCTGGAGTTCAACGAGTGTGCCAACGCCATGAGCAGCCTGCTGGCCGAACAGGGGATCCGGCTGGAGGTGCGCACCCTCGATTACGGCCGCTGGGTGAGCGGCGAGGATGAGGATGTGGATCTCTGGCTCGGCACCCTCAACCTCGAACATGCCGGCCCCTTTGCCCCCTACGCCTGGTTGCAGGGCACCCCGTTGCTGCGCAAGGTGTGGAGCAGTCAGCATGAGTTGTGGCAAGGGTTGATGCAGTGGCGGGCCAGCGGTGAGGAGCCCGGCCCCCGCGCCCTGCTGGCAACGGTGCAGCAGCAGAGCTGGTTTGTGCCGCTGTTTCACCACTGGCTGGAGCTGGAGAGCCGGGTCGGCGTGCACGGGGTGCGGATGACGGCGCTCGGCTGGTTCGATTTTCGCAGCGCCTGGCTGCGGCCCGAGCCGCCCCATCAGCCCGCAGAGGCGCCATAGTTCATCCAATTTCTGTCGCGGCCGATGGGCGCTCCGCGGCCGCTTGCGTGAAAGATCCGTAAATCGGCCGCTGCTGCACAGTTTGTGTCACGCCTCTGTGCCATGCTGTTTCAGGTTATGGACAGCAGAGCAAATGAGGAAAACGATGAGCAACAATTCAGACAGTTCCGCAGGAAAATGCCCGGTCATGCACGGGGGAACCACCTCCGTCGAGACGTCCAGAATGGAGTGGTGGCCGAAGAGCCTCAACCTCGACATTCTTCACCAACACGATACCAAGACCAATCCGCTGGGGGCCGGCTTCAACTATCGGCAAGCCTTGAAGGGGCTCGATATGGCGGCCCTCAAGCAGGATGTGACCGCCCTGATGACCGACAGTCAGGAGTGGTGGCCCGCCGACTGGGGCCACTACGGCGGCCTGATGATCCGCATGGCCTGGCACTCGGCCGGGACTTACCGCATCGCCGATGGTCGTGGCGGTGGCGGCAGTGGCAACCAGCGTTTTGCCCCTCTCAACTCCTGGCCGGATAACGCCAACCTCGACAAGGCCCGCCGCCTGTTGTGGCCCATCAAGAAGAAGTACGGCAACAAGATCAGCTGGGCCGATTTGATCATTCTGGCGGGCACTGTGGCCTATGAGTCCATGGGGCTCAAGACCTTCGGCTTCGCCTTTGGCCGCGAGGATATCTGGCACCCGGAGAAGGATATCTACTGGGGGTCGGAGAAAGAGTGGCTGGCGCCCAGCGGCAAGCCGGGCGGTCGTTACTCCGGCGAGCGGGATCTGGAAAACCCGCTGGCGGCGGTGATGATGGGGCTTATCTACGTCAACCCGGAAGGGGTGGATGGCAAGCCCGATCCCTTGAAAACCGCGCAGGATATGCGAGTCACCTTCGCCCGCATGGCGATGGATGATGAAGAGACGGTAGCGCTGACCGCCGGTGGCCACACTGTCGGCAAGGCTCACGGCAACGGCGATGCCAAGCAGCTCGGGCCCGAGCCGGAAGGGGCCAGCCTCGAGGAGCAGGGGCTCGGCTGGATTAACCACCACAGCCGCGGCATCGGCCGTAACACAGTGACCAGCGGCATCGAGGGGGCCTGGACCACCCACCCGACCCAATGGGACAACGGCTACTTCGAGCTGCTGTTCAAGTACGACTGGTGGTTGCAAAAATCACCGGCGGGGGCCCATCAGTGGGAACCGATCAATATCGCCGAAGAGGATATGCCGGTGGATGTGGAGGATCCGTCGATCCGCTGCAAACCCATGATGACGGATGCCGATATGGCGCTCAAATTCGATCCCGAGTATCGCAAGATTGCCGAGCGCTTCCGCGATGACCCGGCGGCCTTCTCCGACGCCTTTGCCCGCGCCTGGTTCAAGCTGACCCACAGGGATATGGGGCCGAAGAGCCGCTATGTTGGCCCCTATGTGCCGACAGAAGATCTGATCTGGCAGGATCCGGTGCCTGCCGGACGTGCCGATTATGACGTGGCGGCGGTCAAGGCCAGGATCGCCGCCAGCGGCCTCTCCATCAGCGAGCGGGTCACTACCGCTTGGGATAGTGCCCGTACCTTCCGTGGCTCCGACAAGCGGGGCGGAGCCAACGGTGCCCGCATCCGGCTGGCGCCGCAGAAGGATTGGCCGGGCAACGAACCGGCGAAGTTGGCGAAGGTGCTGGCGGTCTATGACAAGCTGGCGGCCGAGTGTGGCGTCAGCGTCGCGGATCTCATCGTGCTGGGGGGCAACCTCGCCATCGAGCAGGCTGCGCAGGCCGCCGGAGTGACGGTGAGTGTGCCGTTTGCGCCGGGCCGGGGGGATGCCACTCAGGCTCAGACCGATGTGGCCTCGTTCGAGGTGCTGGAGCCGTTGGCCGATGGCTTCCGCAACTGGCTGAAGCAGGACTATGTCGTGACGGCGGAGGAGCTGCTGCTGGATCGCGCCCAGCTGATGGGGCTCACCGTCTGCGAGATGACGGCGCTGGTCGGCGGGATGCGGGTGCTCGGCACCAACCACGGCGGAACCGGGCACGGGGTCTTTACCGATCGGGTTGGGGTGCTCAGCAACGACTTCTTCGTCAACTTGACTGACATGGGCTACCAGTGGTTGCCGAAAGCGAGCAATCTCTACGAGATCCGCGATCGCCGCAGCGGCGCGCTGAAGTGGACGGCCACCCGGGTGGATCTGGTGTTCGGCTCCAACTCGGTGCTGCGCGCTTATGCCGAGGTCTATGCCCAGGATGACAACAAGGAGAAGTTTGTCTGTGACTTCATCACCGCCTGGAACAAGGTGATGAATGCGGATCGCTTCGATCTGTTGGGCTAGTCCCCAAGCCGTTTGGTTATCTGCACCAGCCCCGCACAGCCAAGATGTGCGGGGCTTTTTACTGCCCGCTTTTCTGTGTAGCCCTACAATCCACCGCGCTGCGACACCCGCTGGCCGGTCGCGCAGGGCCGCTGGCATCCCTGTGCTTGGGCCAGCAGTATCATGTAACATGCTGATCCGCTGGTGATGCCCGGCGGCCACCCATTGGCCACTGATGTCCCATGAACGGACAAGGACAGACACAAAGAGACAAGGAGTCAACCCATGCTGGAAATGCAGATCCAACCCCGCTTTCAGGAGACGGATGCCCTCGGCCATATCAACAATACGGTGCCGGCGGTCTGGTTCGAATCGGCGCGGGATCCCCTGTTCCGGATCTTCTCCCCCGATCTGGATGTGCATAACTGGCATCTGATCATCGCGGGCTATACGGTGCAGTTCAAACGGGAGCTGTTCTACGGCCAGCCGGTCACCATCAAGACTGGCGTGCGCCGCATCGGCACCAGTTCCTTTACGGTCTGGCAGGAGGCCTGGCAGGGCGGCGAACTGGCCGTCACCGCCGAAACGACCCTGATCCATTTTGACTACCGGGCCCGCCAATCCCTGCCCCTGAGCGATGCTCACCGGGAAGGGCTGCGGGCCTGGCTGACAGAGAGTTAACCACGGGCCGGATGGCCCATCACAGGAGTGTTATGTACAACTCAATGCGCAACACAGCGATCGCGCTGACCCTGGGATTCTGCTCCCTCCCTTCTCTGGCCGCTTCTCTCGCCGAGCAGTTTACCCTGATGGAGAAGGGGGCCGAGAGCGCCCTCGATACCCGTCAATTCAGCCATGACGGCGTCGATATCAAGGCCTGGATCGATGGCGCCCCCGTCATCATCGCCGTGCCCATCATGAACGAGCTGGGCAAGCTGGAAGGGGAGAGCCGCTACTACTTCAAGGGCGGCAAGCTGTTCGGGGTCAAAGAGCCCGCCGCCCAGTTCGCCTTTGACGACAGCGGCAAGCTGACCCAATGGCTGGACGAGAAGGGGCTGCCCGCCGAGTTCGTCAGCAAGATGAGCATGCAGCAGCGTCAGGAGTGGCTCACCAAGCGGGCCGCCGAGCTGAGCAAGCTGTTTGTGGTGAGCGCGGCCGAACAGAAGGCGGCCAAGGGGGGCGTCAAGCTGAAGGGGGCGGATCTCGCTCACTGGCTCTGCAACGGCAAACTGATGGATCTCGCCCACGGCGACAAGGTGATCTTCGAGCAGGATAAGCTGAAGATTGGCGAGCAGGGGATCGAAGGGGAGGTCTCCCTGCGTCAGGATAAGGGGTGGCAGGAGCTGAGCCTCAAGTGCGAGGTGCAGGGCACCCAAGTGACCCGCCTCACCTGGCAGCCGTTGCCGGGTGCCAACAAGCCGCAATAAGCGCAGTAGCAAGGGGGCCCATCGCGGGCCCCCTTCTCATTCGGTGTGTGGCTCCCCCAGTTTGAGCCGGGTGAGCGCCTCGACCCGGCGCCACTGTCCGGGCTCGAACCAGCGGGCCAGCAGCTCCTGCTGCTGTTCGGCCCGGGCCTCGTTCGGCAGTTGCCTGAGCTCGGCCAGAAAGCCGCTGAGCTGCTCCTCGAACCCTTGCCGGTTCTGCTCCAGCTGGCGCATCCGATCCACCGTTTCCGGCCCCCCCGTCTCCAGCAGCAGAGCCTCCCGTTTGGCCGGGTCCATCTGCGCCAGCTCTTGCAATTCCTCAAGCAGGCGGCTGTTGGCCTCCGCCTCGCGAAACCAGTCCGGTTGCTCCGCCAGCCAGAGGTCCAGCTCGCTGGCCAGCTGTGACTTGTCGCTGTCTCTTGCCTCCGCCAGCGCCCTGCGGCGCAGGGTCAGCTGCTCCATCAGTCGATCCTCGGTAAACAGCTGGGTCTGCTCCGCCGGGGTAAAGCTCTGCTGGCGCAGCTGCTCCCGCTCGTCAAACAGGATCTGCAAGCTGGCGAGGGAGATCTCGGTGGGCACCGTCAGGCTGCTTTGGGCGGAGACAAAGGTGCGATAGCGCGCCTGCAGGGCATCGGCGGCCTCCTGCTCGGGATCGTGCGGGTGGCTCTGTGCATGCTGATTGGTTTGAGCCTGTGATGAGTCTGCCGTCGGTGCTGTGGGCCAGAGCAACACCCCGCCAAGCAGCAGGGTGATGGCGCAGGGCACGACGAGCAGGGTGGCTATCTTCATAGTCCCAGCTCCTTGAGACGGTTGGCATGCTGGCGATAGAGGGTGACCGGATCGGTCTCGAACAGATGGTGGATGCCGAAGGACTGGTTGACTTCGTCCAGATGGTTCATCCGGTAGCCGGTGCCGATCACCTTGCCGAGGTGACTGCTGCAGACCCCGACCAGTCCGTCATTGGGCTCCTTGAAGAAGGCGCCGGTCAGCGCCAGCGCAGGATCCACCGGATCCAGCAGATTGGTCAGGTTGCCGCGCCCGCTCCAGGAGAAGTAGTAGACGCCGTTGCTGGCCTGCATCGGCCCCTCGCCGCAATAGCGGCTGGGCAGCCCCTCCGGATAGCGCTGGTTGAACTGGCTGGCCCCCTTGCTGGTAAGGGCATCGAGGGCTGCGACCGGATCTTGTGGCAGCTGACTCCCGCCCGAGAGCAGCGAAATCATGCCGGAGAGGGCGTGGGCTGCGGCGGCCGCCAGCTTCTCGGCGGCCGAGCCGGGGGCGGCATTGGCCCGCACCAGATCGGCAATCTCTGAGCCGTAGTTGACCCCGCCGACGCTGGTGGCGGAGGCGACCAGCTCGGGGGCGACCGAAGCGACATAGCGGATGGTCGGGCCGCCATGGGAGTGGCCGATCAGGTTGACCTTCTCGGCGCCGGTGGCAGCCAGCAGCAGCTCAACCTGGGCGAGCAGCTGTTCGCCCCGTTGCTCCGAACTGGCGGTGGCCGACACCTGGGCCACGTAGACTTTGGCACCATCCCGGCTCAGGGCCTGGGGAATGCCGTAGAAGTAATCGACCCCGAGCAGCTTGTCGAAACCGAACAGGCCGTGCACCAGCACTATGGGGTAGCGGGTCTGGGTGTATCCGCTGGCGTGTGCCAGCATGGGCAGGGTGCAGAGCAGCACCAGAAGCCATCTCTTCATCATCAGCATCCTTGTTGATTCGTGAGGAACAGATTGTGTGGCGTACTCCATGTTCGCCGGTGCCAGTATGGTGGCTGCTGACGGGAGAGGCTGTGAGGGGGATCGCAACTCGGGATTCAAAAGGGATTCAGGGGCGGGCGGGGAGGCTGAACTCCCCGCCCTGCGGCTTATTGCCACTCCACCAGGTGATACTGCTTCTTGCCCCGGCGCAGCAGCAGGTAGCGACCAAACAGCCGATCAGTGGCGCTCAGCTGATCATCCTGCTTGAGCACACTATTGAGGCTGATGGCGCCCGCCGCCAGCAGTTCGCGGGCGATGCGCTTCGAGTTAGCCAGACCGCAGCTGACCAGCAGGCTGACCAGATCCGTCTCGCCGCTGACGGTGCTACACGGCATGCCATCCTGCGCCAGCTGGGCCAGATCGCTCTCGCCGAGGCGAGCAACATCGCCGCTAAACAGCAGCTCGCTGATGCGCTGCACCGCAGCCAGCGCCGCCTTGCCGTGTACCAGCTCGGTCAGCTCATCGGCCAGCACCTGCTGGGCCTGCTTGCGCCCCTGCCGCTTTGCGTCTTCCGCCTCCAGTGCATCAATCTCGCTCAGCGACATAAAGCTGTAGTAGCGCAGGAAGCGGTAGACATCCTCATCCGCGGTGCCGAGCCAGAACTGGTAGAAGGCGTAAGGGGAGGTGAGCGCCGGATCGAGCCAGACCGCGCCCCCTTCGGTCTTGCCGAACTTGGTGCCGTCTGCCTTGGTGATAAGGGGCAGGGTCATGCCGTGCACCTGCGCCTGATGGAGGCGACGGGTGAGATCCATGCCGCTGGTGATATTGCCCCACTGGTCGTTGCCGCCAATCTGCAGGGTGCAACCGAGCCGCTGGTGCAGCACCGCAAAGTCGTAGGATTGCAGCAGAGCGTAGGAGAACTCGGTGAATGAGATGCCCTGATCCGGGCGAGCCAGCCGCTGACGCACCGACTCCCGCGCCAGCAGGGCATTGACCGAGAAGTGCTTGCCGATATCCCGCAGAAAATCGAGGGCGGACATCTGCCCCATCCAGTCGCCATTGTTGACCAGTTGCGGGGCCGACAGGCCATCATCGGCGGGCAGCAGCGCCCTGATTTGGGCAGACAGGCTGGCGACCCAAGCCTGCACAGTATCGGCACTGTTGAGGCTGCGCTCGGTCGCCTTGAAGCTGGGATCGCCGATAAGACCGGTCGCCCCGCCCACCAGTGCCACCGGGGTGTGCCCAGCCAGCTGGAAGCGGCGCAGCATCAAGAGCGGCACCAGATGACCGATATGCAGGCTGCCGGCGGTGGGATCGAACCCGCAATAGACGGTGCGCGGGGTGGCAAGATGATCGGCCAGGGCCGCCGGGTCGGAATTCTGGGCCACAAGGCCGCGCTCGGTCAGCTCATCGAGCAGGTGGGGGTTGATCATGGGTTCTCCAACAGCAGGGGAAAAGCCGTCATCCTCGCCGTTCTGGCTGGTGGCGGATATGTCCCCTGAGGGACAGTTTTGCCACTCTCGTGCTAGCATTCAGCCATAGCGGGGAATCGCTCCCCGTCACCGGAAACGTGTCACCATGACCCAGCCATTCACCACAGATGCCTTGACCCGCAGCATGACCGAGGTGGTCGATGCCCTGCACAGCAGCGCCTTTGCGGCGGCGCTGGTGCGGCTGATCCAGCAACAGGTGGCGTTTGATTGCGCCCTGCTGCTCGGGGTGGGGCAGCGGCCCGTCTACCTCTACGACAACCTCAACCATCAGCGGGCTCTGCTGTTTGATCGCTACCTCACCAGCCACTTCAGTCAGGATCCCTTTATGCAGGCGCTGGAGCAGGGCTTGCCTGCCGGCGTCTGGACCCTGGCGCAGGTCTCCCAAGGGCGGCTCGATCCCGAATATCGCCACCACTTCTATCAGGCCACCGGCTGGCAGGAGGAGGTGGGGCT
Organism: Aeromonas sp. R2-2; assembly: GCF_040908355.1. NCBI lineage: Bacteria > Pseudomonadati > Pseudomonadota > Gammaproteobacteria > Aeromonadales > Aeromonadaceae > Aeromonas > Aeromonas sp. R2-2. The sequence goes on from NZ_JBFODQ010000086.1 coordinate 48,614, forward strand.
GATCCTGCCGGTGCGGGACGGACTGACGCTGATGCTGTTTCTGGGGCGACTCGACAAGCGCAGTACCCTCAGCCGTGACGAGCTGGCGAGGCTGGAGCAGCTGTTCCCGCTGGTGCATTCGCTCTGTCGTCAGCAGTGGCGGCAGAGCCAGCCGCTGTTGGCCCAGAGCACTGCGCTGCCAGACAGCGCCAGCCTCAAGAGTGCGGTGGAGCAGGCTATGTCGAGTGTCGGGGGGGATTTGCTCACCCGGCGCGAGCGGCAGGTGGCGGAGTTGCTGCTGCAGGGGCTGGATACCGAGGCGATTGCCGCGGAGCTCGGGATTGGCAGCGGTACGGTGAAGAATCACCGCAAGCATCTCTACGGCAAGCTGCGGCTCGGCTCGCGGGCCGAGCTGTTCAATCTCTTTCTGAACCACCTCATTACGGCGCCGGTAGAGGCATCCTCCGTCTCATCGACGGGAGATACAACGAGCCCGCCATAGGGCGGGCCGGGGTTACTCGAGGCGCGGGAGGGGGGGATTGGTCTCGGGCAGAATGTTGAGCTGCTGGTAGCGCGCCATCAGTCGCTTGTATTCATCCCCCTGCCTGACCTTGTCCAGCGCCTGTTGCAGGCGGGCAACCTGCTGCTTGTCTGCCCTCAGGTTGAAGGCGAAGCAGTTGTCCTGCTCTTCAATGATCGCGACGGTGACAAAATCCTCGCTGGGAAAACCCAGCTCCTTGGCCTGATGGCGCAGCATCACCTCGTTGCCTGCCACCAGATCGGTGCGTGCCATGATGAGCTGGCGCACCACCTGATCCATGCGCTCTACCGCCATCATATTGCCCGGGCTGATCCCGCGGTTGAGCAGCAACTGCTCCCCGACATCCGCCTGCATCACACCAATCTGCAGCTTGGCGAGATCCGCTTTGCTGGCCACTTTGGGGGCATCCTGCTTGCGGCCGACCAGCGCGACCCTGGAGTGGCTGATGGGGCAGACCCAGAGGAAGTGGGGATCCCGCTCCTTGGTGTGCGCCGTGGTAAAGAGCACGGCCTCTTGCTGCTGGGTCAGCAGATACCAGCCGCGGGCCCAGGGCAGAAAGTGGATGGGGTGCTCCGGCTCCCCCATTTCACGCCACATCAGGCGCAGCAACTCGACCGCTAACCCCACAGGCTGACCATTTTTATCCTGGCCATTGAGCGGCATGTTCTGCTCCGAATAGTAGATAAGTGCCGGAGCAGGGAGCGCGATAAACAGGGCGAGAGAAGCGAGAGCAGGGAGCAGACGACGCATGATGCACTCCTTGTGCGGGTAGTTACCTAACAGTCTATGTGGCCTTTTCCATAACGTCATGATCCGGTAGCGGGATAAAAAACAGGCCACCTTGCGGTGGCCTGTCGGTTTATTTGAGCAGGGCTTCCATCTCCGCCTCTGCCTTGGCGCGAGCCTTGGCCTCCGCCGCTCTGGCGGCATCGGCGACGCTCTCTCCGGCCGTATGGGATGCGGCACTGACGGCCTGCCGGGCTGGTTCTGCAACGGCCTTGGTTGCCTCTTGCGTCGCGGTTGCTGCGGCGCTGCTGACGGCTTGCTTGGCCGGAGCGGCAACAGCCTTGGTTGCCTCTTGCGTCACGGTCGCAGCGGCGCTGCTGACAGCCTGTTTGGCAGGAGCGGCAACGGCTTTGGTCGCTTCTTGTGTCACGGTCGCGGCAGCGCTGCTGACGGCTTGCTTGGCAGGAGCGGCAACGGCCTTGGCGGCTTCTTGCGTCGCGGCCGCAGTGGCACTGCTGACAGCCTGTTTGGCAGGAGTGGCAACGGCCTTGGTGGCTTCTTGGGCCGCGGTTGCAGTGGCGCTGCTGACGGCATGCTTGGCCGGAGCAGCAACGGCCTTGGTAGCTTCTTGGGTCGCGGTCGCAGCGGCGCTGCTGACGGCTTGCTTGGCAGGAACGGCAACAGCCTTGGTCGCTTCTTGAGTTGCAGTCGCAGCGGCACTGCTCAGCGCCTGCTTGGCTGGCGCAGTGACAGCGGTGGTTGCACTACGGGTCAGATCGGTCGCGCTTTGGCTCACAGCTTGGGTAGCCTGCCCTGTGGCGTTGGCGGCTGCGCCGCTGATAGCCTGACTTGCGCTGTTGGTCAGCGAGCCGGTGACGCCGCGAGTCACTGTGCCCAGCGCGCTGCCAAGGGAGAAGGGGGAGGTGCCACTCTGACTGGTTGCCGCACCGGTCAGGGCATTGGCCGCCGGGGTGAGCTGGCTGGCGGGGGTCTGCCAGCCCTGCATAGCGGTTGGCCAGGTCGGTGCCGTGCCCGCCAGATTTTCGCCGAAGGTCAGGGTGGTGCCATCCCCTTTTTGCAGCAATACCGACATCTGGTTGGTTTGCGAGTTCCACACCATCCCCGCCTGCTTGGCGATATCCGGCACGGGCGCATACTCGGAGACCACATAGAAAAGCGGCCCCTCCTGCTGTAACTTGTCGGCAGTCTTGAGCAACTGCATGGTGCTGTCGTAGTTGGGGCCAAGGATGGCGGTCATCCGATCCTTGATCAGGGGTTGTTCGAACAGATTGACCTCGTTCGGGTCAAAGCCGACCAGCGGCTTGAGCAGGGCCCACATCAGCTGGCTGGTGGGGCTCATCATCAGCAATGGGGCAACGCAGGCGGACAACATCAGGCTCAGGCAGGCCGCCTGAAGCAACGGCATGATACGCATTGGGATAATATCCAAATAACGATTTGATAAATAAGGTTATATTTTGTCAGGATGTGACAAATTCACCGGAAGTTTGCGCGTGGCAGCGAGAGACTGCCCGCAGGCGCTGGCAGGCTACCATATTGGTTCCACAATGCCAGCAGGCAGTATGATTGTCAGTCAAGTAAACCCCGGGACTGGTCGACTCTTCGAGATTGCCCCTATCGAAACAGGATCCCTCTCATGAAAAATGTACTGCTCTGCCTGCTGGCCTCCCTCTGGCTCGCCCCCGCTCTGGCCGCGTCCAAAACCACTGTGGTGAGCGAGTCTGCCAGTCCCGAGCTGGTGTTGCCGCTGGGCTCATTGCCCGAGCGGGTCTGCTGGTTTGCGGATCAGAAATATTCCGAAGGGGCCCGCATTCTGCAGGGAGATATCTGGCTGGAGTGCGGCCCGCTGAACGACCTCGAGAGCAATGGCGCGCTGGCCTGGCGCTCTCCTGCGGTGGTGTTGCCTGCCACCCGGGGAGCAAAAGATCAGAAGACGATTTCCGTGGGTCAGTGAGGCTTTTCTTGATCCAGCTAAAGACATGGACGTGATCCCTGTCGCATAATGCAGCTCCTTTCTTCTCTTGGCTGGAACCTAAGAAATGGCTCGTCGCTCTTCCAATGCACAACGTCGTCGCAGTAGCTGGTGGTACAAACGCTTGTTGGCAAGGGAGCGGGAAGAGCGCGAAGCGCGTTCCGTCCGGGATTGATACAGCATTGAAAAACGGAGCCTCTGGCTCCGTTTTCTATTTCTCACCGTCAATATCACGATAACGGGGGCCATCAGGCCCCCGTTTTGTTTTTGCAGATGTTGCCTGCTTGCGGCTTAGCGCTGCAAGGCGGCCAGTGCCAGTTCGACCCGTTTGGCATACTCGGGGTCGGCCTGCTCGAAGTGTTTGAGCTGGGCCGCGACGATGGCGTCATCCTCCACATTGATGAGGGAACGGGCCAGGTTGGCGGCGAGCCGCGAGCGCTGCCCCTCGTCCATGATGCGGAACAGGTTGCCCGGCTGGCTGTAGTAGTCGCTGTCGTAGTCACGGAAGTCGTAGTGCAGGGCGGCCCCTTCCAGACTCAGCGCCGGTTCGTGCTGCTCGCTCGGCTGTTGGGTACCGAAACGGTTCGGCTGATAGTTGGGGCTGGCGCCGCCATTGCTGTCCGCCCGCATGGCACCGTCACGATGGGCGCCGTGGTGGAACGGGCAGCGCGGGGCGTTGACCGGCAGCAGACCGTGGTTGACGCCTAGGCGATAGCGCTGGGTGTCACCGTAGGAGAAGAGCCGCCCTTGCAACATGCGATCCGGCGAGAAGCCGATACCGGCCACCACGTTGGCCGGGGTAAAGGCGGCCTGCTCCACATGGGCGAAGTAGTTGTCCGGGTTCTGGTTGAGCTCCAGTACGCCGACCGGGATCAGCGGGTAGTCGCTGTGCGGCCACACCTTGGTGAGGTCGAACGGGTGGATCTTGTAGGTCTGGGCTTCGGCCTCCGGCATCACCTGCACATAGACCTTCCAGCGCGGGAAGTCGCCCCGTTCGATGGCGTTGAACAGATCGGCCTGACTGGTCTCCCGATCCTGCCCGACGGCGGTGGCGGCCTCTTCATCTGTGTAGAAGCTGTGGCCCTGCTCGGTCTTGAAGTGGAACTTGACCCAGAAGCGCTCGTTGGCATCGTTGATAAAGCTGAAGGTGTGGCTGCCGTAGCCGTTCATCTCCCGCAGGCTCTTGGGGATGCCGCGATCGCTGAACAGTATGGTGACCTGATGCAGGGATTCCGGATGGCGTGACCAGAAGTCCCAGGCTGCGGTGGCGCTGCGCAGGTTGGTGCGCGGATCCCGCTTCTGGGTGTGGATGAAGTCAGGGAATTTCAGCGGATCGCGGATGAAAAAGACCGGGGTGTTGTTACCCACCAGATCCCAGTTGCCCTGCTCGGTATAGAACTTGAGGGCGAAGCCGCGCACATCGCGTTCGGCATCGGCGGCGCCCTTCTCACCGGCCACGGTGGAGAAGCGCAGGAAGACCGAGGTCTGCTTGCCGATGGCGCTGAACAGATCGGCCTTGCTGAACTGGCTGATGTCGTGGGTCACGGTAAAGGTGCCGTAGGCGCCCGAGCCCTTAGCGTGAACCACCCGCTCGGGAATACGCTCGCGGTCGAAGTGGGCGAGTTTCTCCATCAACCAGATGTCTTGCATCAGGATGGGGCCGCGCGGGCCGGCGGTGAGGCTGTTGTTGTTGTCGACGACGGGGGCGCCGTTGGCGCTGTGCAGGGTCTTGTCAGTCATGGCTTCTCTCCTTGTTGATATGGGGTCAGCCTACGGATCTGCGCCGTGCTCGGCCAATGGGCCTTTCCTCGTCCTTTGATAGGCAAGACAAATGGGTGTGGGTAGGGGATGTGTAACCGCGCCGGATATTGCATGATGGTGGCTTCGAGAAGGAGCTTCATATGCAGATTACTATCCGTCATGCCGAACCCGCCGATGCCCCCGCCTTGCGGGATCTATACGCCATGCCCAATGCCCAGGCGGGCACTTTGCACCTGCCTATGCCACCCCTTAGCCAGTGGCAGAAGCGGTTGGAGAGCGACAGCGTGGTGGCACTGGTCGCCGACGTTGACGGCCTGCTGGTAGGCCAGCTCTCGCTGCTGGTTGAGCCCAATCCCAGACGCAAGCATGTGGCCGGGATTGGCATGGGTGTGCGGGATGACTGGGCTGGCAAGGGGGTGGGCTCTGCCCTGATGGCTGCGGCGCTGGATCTGGCCGATAACTGGCTCAACCTGCACCGGATTGAGCTGACCGTCTATACCGACAATGAGGCCGCACAGGCGCTTTATCGCAAGTTCGGTTTTACCGAGGAGGGGCGAGCCCGTGACTATGCCTTCCGCCAAGGGCGTTATGTGGATGCGCTCTATATGGCCAGAGTCGCGGGGGGCGCCAGTCGCTAACGGTATGGTCGATTATCAGGCCAGATTGCGCCCGGTGATCCGGGCGCTGGAGCAGAATCCCGAGCTCTGTCTCAGCGAGGCGGCCAGCCTCGCCTCACTCTCCAGCTATCACTTTCATCGGGTTTTTACCGCCATCACCGGTGAAACCCCGGCCGAGATGCAGCGTCGCTTGCGGTTGGAGCGGGCTGCTCGCTCTCTCTGCTACAGTCGCGACCCGATCACCGAGATTGCCTTCTCGGCCGGTTTTGCCAGCTCACAGGCCTTTGCCAAGGCGTTTCGCAAGCAGTTTGCCATGGCGCCGGGGATGTTGCGCCGCCAGCCGTCACTCTTGCAACTGAGCAAGAATGGACACGCGGCTGCCCGGGTCTCTGATTATGCTGAAGGCCGTTCCAGTGAAAGGAGGCTACAGATGAAAACCGAACAGATGGCTGCACGCACTCTGGCCTATATCCGGGTCACCGGCCCTTACGGCGCAGGCTATGAGCCGGTGTGTGACCAGCTCTATCAGTGGGCTGCCGGGTTGGGTTTGGCCGAAGGGGAGTGGATCTTCATCTACCACGACAACCCCGAAGTGACGGCTCCCCAGCAGTGTCGCACCGATATCTGCGTCACCGTGCCGGCGGGTACCAGGGGAAGTGGCAATGTGGAGATCCAGCAGCTGGCGGGTGGCCGCTATGGCCTGTCACGCATGACGGTCACCGATCCGGCCCAGTACCCCGCACTCTGGCAGCAACATATTGGCGAGGTGGTGGCGGCCGGTTGGGAATTTGACGATCGCCCCTGCTTCGAGCTCTATCACAGCTTCGATCCGGTGACCAAGGTGGCCGATGTGAGCTTCTGCTCCAGTCTGAAGGGCTAGCCAAAAACCAGCGGGATCATGCAGCAACGAGAGAGCCGGACAGTGTCCGGCTCTTTTGCATCTGGCGGTTGGGGGCGTTTAGCGCTGGAACCCCTTCTGGGCGAACTTGGGACGGGCGTTCATGATCTGCTCCACCTGCTCGTCGCTCATCTTGCCGCGCGACAGCCCCAGCACCTTGTAGGTGAGCAGCGGCCGGGCGGGCAGGGCGATCATCAGGGCGCGGATCTGGTTCTCGTCATCCTTCTCCCGGGTCGGCTTGCCGTAGGCGTAGGTGAGGACGCCGGCATCCATCAGGTTTTTGACGGCGGGCTCGGTGATCGGCAAGTTTATGACGCTTTTACGCTGCAGCACGAACTCGCGCAGCACCGCCTTCTCGTTGAAGTCGAGGAAGCCGATCATCTGGGCCAGCTGGTCCTGCTGACGGCGTGCCTGCCACTCTTCGCACGCCCACTCCCAGGCGATCAGGAAGCCCTGACTGCAGAAGTAGGAGATGGCGATCAGCATGCCGACCCCCAGCCAGGCCGCATGATCCGCAGCCCACTGGCTGACGGCCCCTTTCATCAGCCCGGCCGGAAACAGCAGAATGATGCTGCAGCAGAGCAACAACCAGACCATCAGCCAGTTGAGGCGGTTCAGTTGATAGAAATGTTGGATCCACCGTTTCATTGTTCATCCTTCCCAAACTGTTGTGGATAGTGAACTACCTACAGCAATCGGTGTGCCAACAGCGCAATGGCGGCGGGGAGGGTGCGCAGGTGAGGTTACATTCCCTTACAACTTATTGAATGAGTTGTCATTAATTTGCCTTGTGAGGCGGCGGTCGAGTTGCTAAAACGTCCCCTCAGTCATTGGGGAGTAGCAACCCGCCCGCATTCCGGGCCGGGCCCATGTCAACACTCTTGGATCCTCGTATCCATGGCATGGGCGGCGATAGGCACTATCGCTCTGCAAGACCTTTGGCCTCGATATGCACGCCAGCCGGGCGAGCCATATCGGGTCCATCGGTTATTCTGCTCGCCTGGCGGTATCTATTATGTTTATTACCCTGCTATTATTTCTTGTCTCTGCGGTCACCATCTACCTTGCCTGCGAATACTTCGTCAACGGCATCGAGTGGACCGGCCACCACTTCAAGCTCTCCCAAAGCGCCACCGGTTCGCTGCTGGCGGCATTGGGTACGGCCCTGCCCGAATGCATCGTCACCCTCACCGCCCTGCTGATGGGCAACACGACCGCCCAGCAAGAGATCGGCATTGGCGCCGCCCTCGGCGGACCGCTGGTGCTGGCGACCATCGGCTATGCAGCAGTCGGCCTCACCCTGCTGCTTTGCATGGGGCGTACCGAGCGCGCCATCGATGGCGAGGTGCAGCGCGAGATTGGCCGGGATCAGCGCTGGTTTATGGGTATCTTTCTGGTGGCGACCGCGCTGGGGCTGGTCGCCTTCACCGGCAAGAGCTGGTTGGCCTCGCTCTTCCTGCTGGTCTACCTCGTTTATGTAAGGCGCGAGCTGAAACAGAGTGACAGCCACGAAGTCGAATTGCCGGAGCCCCTCAAGCTGGCCCCAGATGCCGGGATCCCGCCCCTTGGCAAGGTGTTGCTGCAGACGTTGGCTGCACTGGTGGTGGTGGCGCTGGCGGCCCAGCTGTTTGTCCATCAGCTGGAGAGCATGGGCGAGCTGTTTGGCCTCTCGCCGGTGCTGGCGGCCCTGCTGCTGAGTCCGGTGGCGACCGAAATGCCGGAGCTGATGAACGTGCTGATCTGGGTGCGACAGGGCAAGAACCGGCTGGCGCTGGCCAATATCTCCGGGGCCATGATGATCCAGGGCACTATCCCCAAGGTGTTCTGCTTGCTCTTTACCCCTTGGTTGCTGGATGGCGCAATGATGGCCTCCTCGCTGGTGACGCTGTTGGCGGTCGGGTTGCTCTGGTGGGGGTTCAGAAAGGGAACCATGACCGCCGAGCGGCTGGGGCTGGTCGGTCTGCTCTATCTCGGTTTTTGCGGCTGGTTGCTGGTGAGCTGAAGCGAGAAGCGCGGATATGAAAAAGCCCCCTTGGCAGGGGGCTTTGTTGTATCGGTTGGGGCTGTGTTTACAGCGCGGCGATCTCGGCCTGCTGGGCTTCCAGCTTGGTCAGCTGGAGACGGTAATCTTCCAGCTTCTCGCGCTCTTTGGCGATGACAGCTTCCGGCGCCTTGGCGACGAAGGCTTCGTTGCCGAGTTTGCCTTCGATACGGCCGCACTCGCCCACCAGACGGGCAACCTCTTTAGCCAGACGGGCCAGTTCGGCATCCTTGTCGATGAGACCGGCCATCGGGATCATCAGCTCGGTGGCACCGATCAGCTTCTTCACTGACAGCGGGGCGGTTTCACCGTCCGCCAATACGCGGATAGATTCCAGACGGGCCAGCGACTTGAGGAAGGCCTCGTTGTCGGCTGCGCGCTGGGCATCTTTGGCATCGCACTGGAGCAGCACGTTGAGGGGCACGCTCGGTGCCACGTTCATCTCGGCGCGGATGTTGCGGATGCTGACGATGAACTCCTTCACCCACTCCTGATCCGCCATCGCGGCGTCGTCTACCTTGGCGGCGTCGAATTCCGGGAAGGCCTGAATCATGATGGTGTCGGCGTGTACGCCAGCTAGCGGAGCGACCGATTTCCAGATGGTCTCGGTGATGAACGGGATGATCGGGTGTGCCAGACGCAGCAGGGTTTCCAGCACGGTCACCAAGGTATGGCGGGCAGCGCGCTGCTCGGCCTCGGAACCCTTGGTCAGCACCGGCTTGGTCAGCTCCAGATACCAGTCACAGAACTGGTTCCAGATAAATTCGTACAACACACCGGCCGCGATGTCGAAGCGATAGGTATCGAGGGCGGTACGGAAGTCACGGATGGCCACTTGCAGCTGGGACTGGATCCAGCGATCCGCCAGACTGAACTGCATCTCGCCACCGGCAAAACCGCAATCCTGATCTTCGGTGTTCATCAGCACATAGCGGGAGGCGTTCCACAGCTTGTTGCAGAAGTTGTTGTAGCCGTCCAGGCGCTTCATGTCCCAGTTGATGTCACGACCGGTAGAGGCCAGCGCTGCCAGCGTGAAGCGCAGGGCGTCGGTACCGTGGGCATCGATCCCTTCCGGGAATTGCTTGGCGGTACGCTTGGCGATCTTCTCGGCCATCTGCGGCTGCATCATGTTGCCGGTGCGCTTCTCCAGCAGATCTTCCAGCGAGATGCCGTCGATCATGTCGAGGGGGTCCAGCACGTTGCCCTTGGACTTGGACATCTTCTGGCCCTCTTCGTCACGGATCAGGCCGGTGATGTAGACGGTCTTGAACGGGACTTGTGGCTGGCCGTTTTCGTCCTTGATGAAGTGCATGGTCATCATGATCATCCGGGCAATCCAGAAGAAGATGATGTCGAAGCCGCTCATCAGCACGTCGGTCGGGTGGAAGGTCTTGAGTGCCTCGGTGTTGTTCGGCCAGCCCAGGGTGGAGAAGGTCCACAGGGCGGAGCTGAACCAGGTGTCGAGCACGTCTTCGTCCTGACGCAGCACGGTTACGGCCGGGATGCTGTGCTTGGCGCGCACTTCGTCTTCGCTGCGGCCAACGTAGACGTTGCCGGCGTCGTCATACCATGCCGGGATGCGGTGACCCCACCACAGCTGACGGGAGACGCACCAGTCCTGAATGTCGCGCATCCAGGAGAAGTACATGTTTTCGTACTGTTTCGGCACGAACTGGATACGGCCATCTTCCACCGCTTCGATGGCGGTCTTGGCCATCGGTGCGACGCGCACGTACCACTGGTCGGTCAGCATCGGCTCGATGGGCACGCCACCGCGATCGCCGTAAGGCTGTTGCAGCACGTGATCCTTGATCTCGTCCAGCAGACCCAGCTCTTCGAGCTTGGCCAGAATCGCTTTACGGGCAGCGAAGCGCTCCAGACCGGCGAACTCGGCCGGCAGGGCTGCATCGTAGGCAGTGCTCGGGTTGCCGTTGGTGTCGACCACTTCGGCCTCGGCACGCACGTGGGCATCCAGAGTGAAGATATTGATCATCGGCAGGCTGTGGCGCTTGCCCACTTCGTTATCGTTGAAGTCGTGGGCCGGGGTGATCTTCACGCAACCTGTGCCCTTCTCCATGTCGGCGTGTTCATCGGCAACGATGGGGATCAGACGGTTCACCAGCGGCAGCAGGATGTGCTGGCCGATCAGCGCCTTGTAGCGCGGGTCTTCCGGGTTCACGGCCACGGCGGTATCGCCCAGCATGGTCTCCGGACGGGTGGTGGCGACGATCAGGTAATCCTTGCCTTCGGCAGTCTTGGCGCCGTTGGCCAGCGGATAGCGCAGGTGCCACATGTGGCCCTTGATCTCGCGGTTTTCCACTTCCAGATCGGAGATGGCGGTGTTGAGTTTCGGATCCCAGTTCACCAGACGCTTGCCGCGGTACATCAGGCCATCTTCGTAGAGACGAACAAACACTTCCTGCACGGCGGCGGAGAGACCCTCATCCATGGTGAAGCGCTCGCGCTCCCAATCCACGGAGTCGCCCAGACGGCGCATCTGGCGGGTGATGGTGCCACCGGACTCTTCCTTCCACTGCCAAATCTTGTCGATGAAGGCATCACGGCCGTAATCGTGGCGAGTTTTGCCCTCTTCTGCGGCGATCTTGCGCTCAACTACCATCTGGGTGGCGATACCGGCGTGGTCGGTACCAGCCTGCCACAGGGTGTTTTTGCCCTGCATGCGGTTGTAGCGGATCAGGGTATCCATCAGGGTTTGTTGGAAGGCGTGACCCATGTGCAGGCTGCCGGTGACGTTCGGCGGCGGGATCATGATGCAGAAGGAGTCTTTGCTGGTATCGCCGTGGGGCTTGAAGTAACCCTGGGCTTCCCAGTGCTGATAGAGCGCCTGTTCGATGGCGTTGTGATTAAAAGTCTTTTCCATGGTCTCGCCGTAATCTGGATGGATGGAGTCTGGTGTTGATTCTTTATGGATCAATTGGTTGCAGTCAGGGCTGCGCCGGATCCGGTGCGGCAAGGACGGGCTGATCCCTCATTTCGAGGGTATGGCCTGCCTGGCGATAGTGCTTGTAGCGCTCGCGGGCTTGCTGCTTTTGTGTTTCGTCAGTGGGGACAAAATCTACCACTTGAGCGAAGTGTCCTGCAAACAAAGGTGTCGCAGTGGCCAGATTGATGAGGCGGGCGTAGCGCCGTTTCGGTGGCTGATAGCCGATCTCCACCGGGGCCATGCCGCTTTCGCCTTGCAGCTGGTGCGGCACAAAGCGCTCCGGCGGCAGTTGCCACAGCAGCTCGTCGAGGCGCAGAGTCTGAGCCTCATCGTCGCAGAACAGGTAGATATGGCCCGCTCCCCAGCTATCGGCTACGAGCTGGCAGGCGAGCCGTTCGATGGCCGAAGCCTGCGCGTCATCCTGTTCACTCATCAGGTAAAAGGTCACTTGGCTCATCAGGTTGATCCCGTGTTGCAGTGACGGACTATTGACCGCCTCATGAGGCTCGCGGGGTGTTTCTCCGCTCGCAACTCACTGATTCAAGAATGAAACAAGGAAGAGGCGGGCCTCTTCCTTGTGATTCAGGGTAACGCCAGCCCTTTTGATGCACACATCAGACAGGGCGAAAGGGTTACTCTTTCTCTTCGATATCCACACCAGCCCGGTTCAGCAGGAACTGGGTCAGCAGGGGCACCGGACGACCGGTGGAGCCTTTGTCTTTGCCACTCTTCCAGGCAGTCCCGGCGATATCCAGGTGGGCCCAGTTGTACTTCTTGGTGAAGCGTGACAGGAAGGCGGCTGCGGTGATGGTACCGGCCGGACGACCGCCGATGTTGGCCATGTCGGCGAACGGGCTGTCGATCTGTTCCTGATACTCGTCAAACAGCGGCAGACGCCAGGCGCGATCACCCGCCTGCTCGGAGGCGTTGAGCAGCTCGTGGGCCAGCGGGTTGTGGTTGGCCAGCAGACCCGAGGTGTGGTGGCCCAGCGCGATGACGCAGGCACCGGTCAGGGTCGCCACGTCGATCACGGTTTCCGGATCGAAGCGGTCCACATAGGTCAGCGCATCACACAGCACCAGACGACCTTCCGCATCGGTGTTGAGCACTTCGATGGTCTGGCCTGACATGGAGGTGAGGATGTCACCCGGACGATAGGCGTTGCCACCCGGCATATTCTCGCAGCCTGCCAGCACGCCGATGACGTTGATCGGCAGTTGCAGCTGGGCCAGCGCATGCATGGTACCGAGCACGGAGGCGGCGCCACCCATGTCGTACTTCATCTCGTCCATGCCGTCGGCCGGCTTGATGGAGATGCCGCCGGAGTCGAAGGTCAGACCCTTGCCGACCAGCACGATGGGCTTGGCATCCGGATGACCCTTGTATTCGATGATGGCCATCATGGCTTCGTTGTCGGAGCCGCGGGCCACTGCCAGATAGGAGTTCATGCCGAGCTCGGCCATCTCCTGCTCGCCTACCACCTTGGTGGTGATGTTGTCGTAGGCATCGGCCAGACGACGGGCCTGGGAGGCCAGATAGGCCGGGTTGCAGACGTTGGGCGGCATGTTCGCCACGTCGCGGCAGACCCGCACACCCTTGGCCACGGCCAGACCGTGCGCGATGGCTTTTTCACCAATGGTCAGTTCCCGACGCGTCGGCACGTTGAATACCAGCTTGCGCAGCGGGCGACGTGGCTCGGCCTTGTTGGTCTTGAACTGATCAAAGCTGTAGAGGCCCGCCTTGGTGGTTTCTACCGCCTGGCGCACCTTCCAATAGGTATCCCGACCCTTGACGTGCAGCTCGGTGAGGAAGCAGACCGCTTCCATGGAGCCGGTTTCGTTCAGGGTGGTGATGGTCTTGTTGATGATCTGCTTGTACTGGCGTTCGTCGAGTTCCCGCTCCTTGCCGCATCCGACCAGCAGTACGCGCTCGCTGAGCACGCCCGGTACTTGATGCAGCAGCAGCATCTGGCCTGGTTTCCCTTCCAGGTCGCCACGGCGCAGCAGCGAACTGATATAGCCATCGCTGATCTTGTCCAGTTGTTCGGCAACCGGAGAGAGGCGACGAGGCTCAAATACGCCGACTACGACGCAGGCGCTCCGTTGCTTCTCTGGACTGCCACTCTTTACACTGAACTCCATGGAATCTCCTACATCCTAAAGACAAAAGGCACCTTTTATTGAATAATGCGGTGCTTGTTGGGGTATCAGAGGCGGAGCGAACAGCCACAGGCTCCGCAGTTCAAACTGGTAAAAATCCAATATACGGCCCTATTTTTCAGGCATTCGACTAAAAACACAAGTTTACTTGGGAATGACTGTGATCGTTTTCCGATATTTGTTCAGGGAAACCCTGAAAACCCAGCTGGCAGTGTTATTCGTATTGCTGCTTATCTTTGTCAGCCAACAATTTATCAAGATCATCGGCGACGCTGCCGATGGCGAGGTGCCGACACGTCTGGTCTCCACCCTGCTGCTGCTCAACTTGCCCAATATGGCGTTGTTGATGCTGCCTATCAGTCTCTTTTTAGCCATTTTGTTTGCTCATGGTCGCCTCTACGCCGAAAGCGAGATGACGGTGATGCATGCGGTCGGCTTCAGCCACCGTTTCGTGATGCGCAGCGCCATGTTGCTGGCCTTGCTGACGGCGGTGGTTGCGGCGTTCAACACCGGCTGGATCGCCCCGCAGGCCAAGGAGCGCGAGTATCAGGTGATCGACGAGTTCAAGTCGGACCCGGGTATCTCCTTCCTGCAGGCTGGCCGCTTTATGGAGCTCGATAAGGGGCGTCTGGTTGCCTATATCCAGGATTTGAACGACAACGGCTCAAAACTGCAAAAGATCTTCGTGCTGCAGCGGGCGGAGGGGAACAATCCTCCCTCGGTGGTGGTGGCGACCGAAGGGGTGGTGACGGTCGACGAGAACGGTCTGCAGTGGCTGACCCTGATGGATGGTTCCCGCTACGAAGGGAACTTCCCCGGCAAGCAGTTCCAGATCTCCGATTTTCGCGAATATGGTCTGGTGATCCGCCAGCAGGAGATGGAGCGCTCCAACCGCAAGGCTGCGGCCAAGCCGACCATGGAACTGTTCGGTACCCAGGACAACGCCATGATGGCGGAATTGCAGTGGCGTATCTCGCTGCCCCTCTCCATTCCGGTGCTGACCCTGCTGGTGGTACCGCTGGCGCGGGTCAATCCCCGTCAGGGGCGCTACGCCAAGCTGTTGCCGGCCATCATGCTCTATCTCTCCTACTTCCTGCTGCTCAGCGCCGCCCGTTCGGCCATTGACAGCGGTCGGCTGCCCTACTGGCCGGGGATGTTCCTGGTGCCGCTCGGTTACCTGCTGTTTATCGGCCTGCCCCTCAATCTGCAGGGCACCAGCTGGTGGAACGGGGTGAAAGGGCGCTATTTCAACAGAAAATCAGCATGATGCTGCAACATAGGAACTTCTGCTGATGTTTGGCATTCTCGATAGATATATCGGTAGGGTCATCTTTATGTCGATCCTGCTGTGTGAAATCACGCTGGTTGGTCTGGCGGGGCTCATCAAATATGTGGAGCAGCTCAAGTCGGTCGGTGACGGCAACTACGACATGATCAACGCCCTCTACTATGTGCTGCTCTCCATGCCCAAGGAGGCGGTGCTCTTCTTCCCGCTGGCCGCGCTGCTGGGTGGCCTGATTGGTCTGGGTCAGCTGGCGACCAGCTCCGAGCTGGTGGTGATGCAGGCGGCGGGTCGCTCCAAGATCAGTATTGTAATGGCGGCGCTCAAGACGGCGATCCCGTTGATGATCATGGTGGGGTTGATGGGGGAATATGTGGCCCCCATCGCCAAGCGGATGGCCGATGACATCAAAGCGGGCGCGCTGTCCGAAGGTCGTCTGACGGTTTCCGCCTACGGGGTGTGGGCTCGCGATGGCAACAACTTCGTCAATATCAACGGGGTGCGTAACGATGGCGCCCTCACCGGCATCACCCTCTATCGCTTCACCCCCGAGCGCAAGCTGATCGACGTGGTGCAGGCGCAGGAGGGTGTGTTCGAGCGTCACCACTGGCTGCTCAAGCAGACCCAGGTTACCCGCTTCGACGATCCCGCGCAGATCCGCAGCGAGCAGCATGACAAGATGGAGTGGAGCTCGGAGTTGACGCCCAAGCAGCTGGGGGTGGTGAGTATCGACCCCGAGAACCTCTCGGTCTCCGGTCTGCTCGACTACATCGGCTATCTCGATGCCAACAAGCAGGATGCCGGTCGCTACAAGCTGGAGATGTGGCGCAAACTGCTGTCACCGCTCTCGGTGGTGGCGATGATCCTGCTGGCCTCCTCCTTCATCTTCGGCCCGCTGCGTTCGGTGAGCATGGGGGCACGGATGCTGATGGGGATCATGACCGGCTTCGCCGTCTATGTGAGCGATCGGGTGTTTGGCCCCATCAGTCTGGTCTATGCGGTACCGCCGATTCTGGCGGCTATCGCGCCCAGCTTGCTGTTTGGCGGCATCTCCTTCTACATCCTCAGCCGCAAGCAGTAATCCCCACGAGGTTATGAGGAAATGCAAAGAGGGCACCTGTTGGTGCCCTCTTTCGTTGCTGCATTGATCCGGGATTACTTGTTCAACAATTCCAGATTTTCCTGCTTGCTCAGCACGATCACTTCGCACTCGGCCCAGATATCCTGAAACGCCCGTGGGCGCTGGCGGTTGAACAGGCACATCAGGTTGCCCAGGCCAAAGGCGGCGGTAGCGAGACGGATCAACGCCTGGGTAACGCGGATGTGGCTGCCATCCTCGTTCTGAATGCGCAGCCGCCAGGCGCGCATGCCGACGGTCTGGCCAGCGCGGGTCCAGAACCAGGTGTAGAAACCGCAGATGACGAAGGCGAGCCACAGGGTGTAGATCAGGCTCAGGTGGTGGCGGGTCAGCAACCAGACGGTATCTTCACCCGCCGGTACGCTGGCCATGCCGGTGACCAGCAACAGCTTGGCGACACCCATGCCGATGAAGCCAGCGATGATCAGCAGCGAAGTCACCACCAGCGCATCATAGATGAGGGCACCGAGGCGACGCAGCAGACCCGCTGACGGGTATGGCTGAGTGGCGGGAGAGGGGGATTTTTGTTGGACTTTTTTAGGCTTGGCCATCGTTTTTATTCCATTAAGATGATGGCGGCATTCTATGTAACTGGCCCCGCATCGGCAAGGCGTTGAATAAATGAACAAACGGGAGTGTTCAATCGAAAAACACCTTGCATGGCATCGCGCCATTCGTATAATCCCTCGCAGTTGCCCGGGTGGCGAAATCGGTAGACGCAGCGGATTCAAAATCCGCCGGTGAATAACCGTGTCGGTTCGAGTCCGACCCCGGGCACCATTAGAATTCAGTAGCTTAAGGCCATCCTAACGGGTGGCCTTTTGTTTTTCTGCGGTCAAGTGGCGACAAAATGGCGGCAGAGTGGCGCTATCTGCATGTTCAATTCCACCGTACCCACATATCGGGCCAGCCCTAAAGTGAAAAAAACAGGGAGGATTGCTCCCCCCTGTTTGGCTTTTTTAGTTAATCCTGTGGCTAGACAAGTGCGTTATCAGCTTCTGTAGCCAATACACCTTTTTTATCCTGTTCCTCTTGAGCCTTGAAGTCGTTGTAGGTTTCCCTGTCAAAGAGCGACATGCTTTCGATTTCTTTGGCAGGAATCACAACTCTGAAGCTGTTTATGGAGAGGGAGTTGGGCCCCATAGGAATTCCTGACAGCAGGCCACGCCTAGCATAATGTTCATAGTAGTTGGTCGTCAGGTGCAGGGTTAGCTCATCTTTATCTCTGTAACCACTCATGATTGGAAGTAGCTCTATGTATTCTATGGAGCCATTCTCTAAGGCCGGCATGGTTAACACGCCAATGTAAACCTTTCGGCTGGAGAGCGTAACAACTAACGGAAACCGAGCTGATGCTGCGTACACCAGCAAGCTCTCCTCGGGGCTATGACGAACAGTTTGGCTCAGCCAGTTAGCTCTTGTTAAGGGGTGCTTAAAACGGTAACGGCTAATCCTTCCACTCACGCCTGCGATCATGATAGAGAGTGTGATCCATGCGAAGGTCTTAAGGACTTCATAACTAATTGACGATTTTTCAATTGGAATGAGTCTGGCAATGTCTTCTTTTGCGATACCGATCGTGTTAGCACACCACCTCAAAAAGCCAAAGTAGCTGAGCCCCGAAGTAGCTAGCCATCCAATGACTAAAAAAACGCCGCCCCAGGAGGCGACATAAAAATAAGCGTCCCACCCATCGGAACGCTTATAACGGTATCTTGTTTTAGGAGACTGGCTTGCGAATATGTACCCACAAACTAAGGCGATAGCGATGTAGACAGGGGCCATTTAAGCAACGTTACCCCTGTGGCGCGGAGTTTCAATAGAGATATCTTTGAAACCTTTGATCAGGTTAACTAAGTCTTCCTGAACGGCGGGGTTTTCCATATCTATGGAAACGACGCCATCCTTAGAGACTATGACCTTGTTGTTATTATCTACGATAACGCGCGCCAGGTTGTCTATGGGGGTTTTGTCTAGGCGCAAAAAGAATCTGATGAGATCTGACATATAGAGTTCCTCCTTCTGCACGTACCACAACTTACAACTCTAGTGGTAAGTGAACCTGTCATAGTCACTAATGACTATAGACAGGAGATGTTGTTGGTGGCTCTGCACCAACCTTGAGCACAATATGTTGTGTCCTTACAGCCTATTGAGCCCAATATGTAGGCTTTCGTTTTACCTAGAGGCACAAAACCCCACATTAACAGTGGGGTTTGGCGCAAGTGGTCACTCACACCGGGTGTGCATAACCTGTTAATAACTTGATTTGTTAACTTGAGTATATCCTTTACTACTAGCAAGAATCAAGGTAAGTCGATGTAACTTTGAGCAACATAATCTACAAAATGAGAGCTAGCATGCATCGGTGGTGGGGGATTGTGCCCTCGATGGGGGCATTCAAAGATGGGCGATCCAGTTGGAGGTTTGATTTTCCATCCGTCCACATCACTGTGTCGCTAGGCCCCGTGTGATGTCCTTCTCTAAGCATGTCGTTTCTTTCAGTATTTCAGTTTTCAGTCTGAGTTGGATTTTCTGTAAGAAATTGATTTTAATCGCTTTTTTATTTTTTCCACTTGTCCCGATCTTTTAATGAATCGCTTAAATCTCCACGAAATATGTATTTATTCCAATAAATTCAATTGCTTATGCTTTTCTTGTCGCTGTTTTTCCTATCATTAAACTGTAAAACCCTGCAAAAAAGATCCTTCTTTGCAGATCCTCAACGCGCCCGAGATCCTTTATCTGGCGCGGTCTGGGCATATGTTTTTGCGGTAATCCACTTTTGCAAAAAATTTTCCTGGTGAAGCCCGCAGGCGGGAGCGGATGAGCGCGGATTCCGTGGCGCAGACGCCGCCGTGGGTTTTCCGTGGTGTTCTGGCTGCTGTGCTCGGCTCTGTACGTCGCGTATGATGTGCGCCTGCCTGACGGTGCCCATACATGCGGCGCCTTTCCCTGGCCATGCTTTGGTGCTGTCAGGCAGATAGAAGAAGGCCCCACAATGTGGGGCCTTCTTCGCTTGGTGGACTACTCGATGATGGGGGAGAGGGTCTTGGCCAGCGTTCCAGCCTGCTTGCTCTGGCCGTTGAACGTCTCGGCATTGGTGGGGGGCGGCCCACCGTGGTTGTGACTGGCGGCAGAGGCGGCCAGCTGCTCCACCACGTTCATTAGCTGGAGCAGCAGCCCGAAGATGTTCACCCCCTCGCTACCCATCCACGAACGGGGCGCCTCGAAGTGCTGGAGCTCACCGGCCACACTGCGCCGCAGTTGCCCGATCACCTCCACCAGATCGCCCGCGGCGGTGTGGGTCATGTTGCCGAGGCTCCCCAGCACCATGTCATCACCGGCCAGCAGCTCGATGGCTCCGAGCGCCTCGATGCGCTTCATTGCCCCGATCTGCTCCACGCTGTGTTGCTGGGTGGTGAGCTGGTGCTGACCGAACTCGCCCAGGTATTCGTCCGCTTCGCAGTGCATCAGCATTGCCTTGTCATGCTGTGTTCGGTCTGTATGGCGGCGCTGGTTGCCCACGGTATCGGTGCGGCTGAACACCTCGGCCCGCAGCTGCTGGAGCTGCTCGCCCGGGGCGATGTCCGGCAGTGGCCAGCCGGTACCCAGCACGGTGCGAATAAATGGTCGGTCAGCGCGGCCGAAGGCAAACCCCAGCTCGACGATGGTTCCCTCAATGGGGAACTGCAGCAGCCCCTGCTCAGGCCCGCCGAACATTACCGGCAGCGGCACGGCGCGATAGAGTGGGGCGGCCTTATCCGGCTGGCCATCTTCCCCCAGCAGTTGCACATCCACCGCATAGCGCGGCCGAAAAGGATCATTAAGCTGGCCTGCGGTTGCGCTGTCGCTGATGGCCTCGACCCGTCCGAACTTGGGCAGGTGCATCTGGTCGGCGAGCTCTGGGAACTCCCCCTCCATCTTGCGCCTCTCCGGCGACTTCACCGGTTTACCTGGTGTGGCTGTGGTGAGGGTCATCTCATCACCCTTGAGGCGTACCCGCACCACCCGCTTGCCGTTGACGATAGCGCCCGGGCGCATGGCCGGGATCGGCGCCGTGGTCAGAGTGTTACCCGCCTGGCGGCCGGAGAAGGCCGGATCCAGCTCAACCGACCGCGCGGCCCAGCGGCTGTGGGCGTGACTGCCTACGAAGATGGCGCCATCCGGTTGCTGATGCCAGATGAAGTCCGGCACCGCAAAGGCGCGGCCGGCGTTGTTGAGTAGCTGATAGCCGGTGCCAGCGCTGGTGAAGTTGGGGAGCGGCCGGTCGGTATAGTCGGCCCCATCCGGCAGCAAAAAGGTGAGCTTGGTCTGGTCGCTCAACCAGGCCAGCAGACCGCGCAGGGTGGCATGCTGCAGACTGACGGGAAATGCACTCCCCAGTATCCCCGCCAGCTCGCGGCACAGCAGCTTGCTGGCGCCATTGCTGGCGGGCTGTACGTCATACACATATCCGGTAAACCAGCGCCTCAGCTCGCCGTTGTAGCCCAGATCCACGGTCAGGGTTTGCCCCTTCTCCGCGTTCCCCTCGATGGTGAGGGCGGCGCGGCCGCCCGCACAGAGATCCAGCACGATATCGTGGTCGATGAGGTTAGCCGGTTGGCCGCCCAGGGTGAGGTTGGTCGAGAGTTTCACGCCATCAGGTCTCCCAGTTTGTTATCCAGCCCCTTGATGGCTTGCTCCCACGAGCTCAGCTGTTCCTGCTCGGAGGCAGGCGCTCCCTCTGACGGCTTGGCCGGTTTGGTGTTGGCGTTGCCCTGGCCCACGGTGGCGGGCACCTTGGGCATCCGTTGTTCCCGCTTCTCGGGTACCGAGTTGTGTTCGCGCAGGGTGAACTGCACTTGCCACGCCAGCAGCCCCTCCTGCTCGCTGGCGGTGATGCGCCCGGCGAACTTGGCCTGACGCACCTTGACCGACTTGGCCAAGAGCGACCCGACTCGATAGATATGGCGCTTGCCGCCATCGCTTTTGGCATCGGCCAGCTCAAACAGCCGGCTCAGGGTCTGCTCATCCTTGAAGGGGATAAGGCCCGAGATATCGAGCTCCTTGGCTTTGGCCCCTTGCTCCGAGCTGCTGGTCGAGCTGGTCTGGCCGCTGCTGTCCTTGTCCTGAAACTGCATCGATGCGGTGATCCGCATCGACTTCATCACAATCGGCTCACCGTCCAGGGTGAGCATGGCGGTTTGGCTCATCGGGTTAACTCCTGCCAGAAGGTGAGCGGGGAGGGGGAGAGCAGCAGGGCGCCGACCGTCATGCTGTGGCTATGGTCTGGCGGGCTGCTCTGGCCTAGTTGGGCTGCCAGGCTTGCCGTATCGCCATGCCCCTGCCAGTGCCACAGCTTGCCACTGATGGTAGCCAGCTGGCCCAGTGCCTTCTCCAGCTCTGCCAGTTTTGCCGCGCGGCGTTGTGCCAAGGCGGCCAGCTGGGCGATCGGGGTAGTAGTTCCCAGTGCCAGGCTCTCCAGTTGAGCGAGCTCGGCCCCGAGCAGTGAGCGAGCCGAGCGCAGCGGGTTCCATACCAGCGGCTCATCTGCTTTCCAGCGTGGCACCTTGGCGGCGGTGGGTTTGCTCATGGCATCGTTGTTGGCCGTGAGGCGACGCAGGGCTGCGCACCACTCCGGCAGTGGCAGGATGGCACAAAGCGGCGCCAACGCATCGGCCAGCGCGGTTTCGCTGTTCCCGGTGACCAGCCAAGCGATGGCGTGCAGCTGGCCAGTTGGCAGCAGGGGATCTGCGCCGTCCTGCAGCTTGGCGGCAAGGGTGGCCACCGCATTGGGGGCGGCGAGGCTGTACTGGTTGCCCTGGTGTTGGCCCACCCCATGCTGATAGGGAGTCACGGCCAAGCAGCGGCCGGTGGCTAATAGCTGGTCGAGCTCACCGCGCAGACCTGCCAGCGCAGCAGCGGCTTGGCTGATGGGCGCAGGGCGGTATTGCGCCCTTGGGGCCAGTGCCTGCAAGCGAGCCACGGCGCCAGCCTGGCTGTCTGGCAGTTGGCCAAGCACCCCGCTGGCGCGGGTGTGTATCGTCCCTGTACTCGCTGGCCAGCGCAGCGTGCCTTGCGTCCAACTCATTGCGGTACATCCGGCCAGGTCACATCGGTGGGCCATCCCTCGCTTTGTGGCAGGCGCATCAGTGCGATGCGGTAGCGCTGCAGGGTATCGAGCCTGGCCAGTTCTTCTGGCGTTGCTATGTTTAGCTCCTTGGCATCCAGTAACGGAGCAATGCGGAGGGCCGCGTCGGCCTGCAATGTGTCGAGCTTGCGCTGTTGATCGGCTTCGCTGGGCACATAGGTTGGTGGTTCCCGCATCTCAATATCTCCGAATTCACCGAAGATGGCGCGTACATAGAGTTCACGTCCATGGGCTGCCGAATCGTCTTTTCGGGCGGTAAAGGGGATAAACTGGTCGGGTAAATGAGCAAAGGCCACTTCCATGTCCAGGCTGTCTGGTTGGGTGGAGTAGGCGACAACGTTTTTGGCGGTGATGATCTCCATCAAGCGATCCTTATCCAGAGTGATTTGGTCCAAGCGTTAGAGGGGTAATAACCAACCAGTTTCCAGGTACCCGCAGGGCTTCCTCCTCCCCAGTCTGATTCGTGCATATCAGTGGAAGACCATCGCAGGCTGCTGCCTGGTAACGTCGTTCCCGGACCATAAGCACCGGATGCCTGGGTATAAAAGAAACCATAGGTACCGATTTGGCCAACGCCCCCAGCCACGATGTCCTGGTTGCCCTGGGCGGCGGTGTGTACGTGGCTATAGTGCGGTTCACGGTTGGGGCTATAGACCCTCTGACCGGCGTCATGCACCGCGCCTGGCGCATAAAAATTGCCGCCCCAGTCAAAGCGATAGATTGCGGATGGAGAGCCCGGGCCGTTCCCTTCGCCAGAACGAACCATCAAGATGCCATGCCCCCATGTCGGGCCCCCTTCTCGAAGAATGCCGAGTTCCACCTGGGTGGTATAACCTTGGCCATTAACTGCGTTTTTGCCCCTGACGATCGGGTAGTAATCCGACGAGCCGGCCACTAACCCAAAATTCACATGAAAGGGGGCTGTGTTGGCCCATTGGTCGCCATAAGCGTGAGAGTTATTGGCTGCCCAATGCCCTCCGTAAACCTCGAAGGCACCAGGCGTCAGGCTCGCGATTGTCTTTGCCCATCCCCCCGCACCGTTGGTCGACCACCACTGGATCGCGCCAGTACTCTCCAGCTCCATCGCGGCCGCATGCTTGCCCGGGATGTGCATCTCGAACATGGGGTTGGCATCGGCCTTGACCTGGATCCGCCTGCTTTC
>NZ_JBFODQ010000087.1:0-17089 GCF_040908355.1 Aeromonas sp. R2-2
TGAGCCCGTCATCATCCTGACCCTGCAGCAGATAATGCAGCTTGCGAGTGCCGACCCGAGGTTGTCGCAGTCGAACCTGACGCACGAAGCGCACCACCTGCAATCCCTGATCATGGCGCTCGTCGGCGACCCGATTGCGCTTGTAGTAAGCCTGCCGGCTTATCCCCAGAAACAGGCAAGCCCTGACAATGGTCAGTCTCTCGACTTGCCGCTGCGAGAGGGCTTGCCGGGTCGCTTTTTTACGATGGAGACGCCGTAGTCATTCTTCAGTACATCGACGACGGCTTCAAAGAACTGGGATTTCTGGCTCATCAGCGCCAGCTGTTGCTCGAGTTCCTTGATACGCTGCTCGGGCGTCTGGTTGTCGGGGTCAAGCATGGTGATGCTCCTGCCGGCACGAACAGAAGCCCCCTGGCTCCAATCTTGCCGACCATGTTTACGCAACCATACCAGAACGGTGGAGCGGCCCTGAATGCCATAACGCACCTGAGCCTGTTTGTAGGTGAGCTCGCCTTTTTCAATCTGCTCGACCAGCGCCAGTTTAAAAGTCAGCGAGTAATCGCGCTGTGTCCGTTTCACACCTTGTCCCATCGGGTTCTCCATTTATTGGGGGGAAAGGTGTAAACCATATTCAGGACGGGACAAAAATCACAAATAAGACAGCGGGATGCGGTTTTATTTTTTATGATGGCTTTTTATTTTTTTATAGGCGCAGGCAGGGGGCGACCCGGCATAATGAGCCCCCACAGCCTTGCAACGTTGCGGGCTGCTCGCGCCATACTCACTCTATTTACCCCTGTTCCCAACATCGGAGTTCTCATGCGTCGATTCAATTTCATGCTCAATGGCAGCAGATTGATGATGTTCCCCTTCTACATTGGCATTCTCATCTGCGTGGTATTGCTGATGGTGAAGTTTGCCATGCAGCTCTATCAGCTTTCTGTAAACATTTTCGAGATCCCCTATCTGGATCTCATTACCGGCGTGCTGACTCTGGTGGACTTTATACTGGTGGCCCAGATGCTGATCCTGGTCGCCATCTGTGGCTATGTGCAATTTATCCAGACGGAAGAGCAGCGCGCCTCCCTTAGCAGCAACTGGCTTAGCAAGATCAACTTTGCCTCCCTCAAGCTCATCGTCATCAACTCGCTGGTCACGATCGCCGGAGTGGAGGTGCTCAAAGCCTTCCTCGAAGATGGCATCATCAATGAAGTCGATATGAAGTGGTCCGTGGTGGTGTTTCTCGCCTTCTCGCTGGCCGCACTCATCTATGCGGTGACCGAGCGGATGGCGGAGCATAAATAGTCGAGCTTGATCACTGTGCTCGTTCAGCCTTGATTCACCAGCAATACAATTGATAACACTTTTCATTACTCTTACTGCGTTATAAACTTGCTCCCCCCGGGCTGCCCCGCCCGGGTGCTGGAGCCTTTATGACAAGCCTTTCTCTCTCACCCCGACAATTCTGGCAGTGGCTGGCCTACCACCATCAGGCCGCCGAGGGCACCCTCTATCTGATGTTCTTCTCCGGCCTGCTGCTGTGGGAACCGCTGACCCCGCTCTGGTCGCTGGCGCGCTGGAATCTGTTTTTCCATGTGATGCTCTCGCTCACCCTGTTTCCCCTGCTGTTTGGCGCCTTCTGGCTCTCCCATCGCAGCTTGTTGAACCGCAGCAACAAACCCTTTTTACGCACCACGGGGCGGATTATTGAAGCCCTGCTGCTGATCTGTCTGGCCAGCGGCCTGCTGCTGGTGCTGCACGGCACCCCGGGCGATGCCATGGGCAACCTCGCCAGCTGGGCCCACTGGTTGAGCGCATTGGCGTTAACTCCTCTGGTGCTGCGCCACGCCTGGCGCTGGACCATCTTGAAATGGCGCTCCTGACCCCATGTTGAAGTCATCGTTCTCTGCATATTTGTCACCCCTGCTGGCCCTCGTCCTGCTGCTGGCCAGCCCCTTCGCGTTGGCCCAGCAGATGGGCGCCGGGATGCTTGCCTATGAGGAGGGAAGCGCCCCGCGCCTCGTCACCGCCAACCTGAGCGCAGGTTCCGTCACCCTGCTTGAGCGCGATAGCGGCAAGCGGCTCAAAGAGGTGCAGCTGGGGGGCGATCTGCGCCAGCTTGCCCGCGCCGATGACGGCACCCTGCTGGTCACTGACTACAGCGGTGATCGCCTGCTGTTGCTGGATGATGATCTCGATCTGGAAAAGGCGATCCCCACCGGTAATCGCCCCTATGGGGTCATCTTCGATACCAAGCGGCAGTGGTTCTGGGTCACGCTGTTCGAATCAGCTCGTCTGCAGGCTTACGACAGCGCGGGCAACCTCAAGCTGGATGCAGAAACCGCCGAGACCCCGCGCGGGCTGGCCTTGACCAACGACGATCGCCTGCTGCTCACCCACGCCATGACAGGCCAGCTCGCCATCTATGATCTCGCCAAGCTTGGCCACGGCGCCAAGGGATCTTCGCTTCCCAAGCCCAAGCTCATTACCCTGGCCGAGACCCATAGCGACACGCCGAGCGACTCCCAGGGATTGCCGCGCCTGCTCGATGGCATCGCCCTCTCCCCCGATGGCAGCGAGGCCTGGTTGCCCCATGTACTGTGGAGCTTCAGCCACCCCTTCCAGTTTCAGAGCACCGTCTTTCCGGCCGTCTCCATCATCGATCTCGATGAGGAGAAAGAGCGGGTCGATGAAAGAAAGCAGCTCTTTTTGCAGATCAATCTGCCCAGCGTCGGCAACCGCAGCCAGATCGTCTCTAACCCGTTCGCGGCGCGCTTTGCCGCCGACGGCAAGCGGGTCTATCTGACCCTGGCGGGCTCGGAAGATCTGTTGGTGTTTGATCTCTCCCGCAGCGGCAAGTCCAACAACAACCGTCACCGCCGCAAGAAGTTTCAGGGGGGCGCCAAGGCGACCCAGCTCTTGCGTCACCTGCCGGGCCAGAATCCGCGGGATCTGTTGATCGATGGCGACCATATTCTGGTGCACAATGCCATGGGGCAGGATCTTACCCGCCTCAATAGTGGTGGCAGCGGCCCGTTTGCCCGGGTCACCGTCGATGCGCCCCACTTCGCCGAACTGGTAGAAACAGATCCGCGCCCCGAACCGCTCAAACGTGGCGAGCGGCTGTTTAACCTAGGTAACACCGCCGCAAACTCACGCTTCCCCATGGCGGGAGACAACTGGATGAGCTGCAACTCCTGCCATCTGGACGGGTTCAATTTCACCAACCGCTATCTGATGGCTGCCCATCGCCAGAAGAGCGGCGACAACGCCATCAACGGCCACGCCAACCTCACCAACATGGTGGCGGGGGATTTTGTCGGCGAATACCTGCGCATGACCCAGCAGACCCAAGGCGGCATGGGCCATGACACCCGCGATGGGGCCGAGGCAGTTGACCCCGCCAAGCCCCAGCCCGAGGTGAAGGCGATGATGGAAGATCTGCACGCCTTCGTCACCGCCGATGGCAACCTCCCCTATCTCGCCAACTGGCTGCGACTCGATGCCCCGCGCACGGATCCCGCCAAGGCGCCGACTACCCACCCGAAGGAGTGGCTCAACTCCGCCTCCTGCCAGAACTGCCACCAACAGGCGTTCAAGGACTGGAGCGAGAGCAACCACCGACTGATGGGCAACTCCCACCCCTACTACAAGGTGGTGCAGGCGCTGGCCCGCGAAACCGAAGGGGAAGCGTTCGGTCAGTGGTGCCAGGGCTGCCATATGCCCCAGCAGGTGATGACCGGCCAGCTGGATCTGCCCAAGGGCTCCCATATGTTCGAGCAGGGTGGCGCCTCGCTGATTGCCGCTCACAAAGCGGGCGAACCTGTGGTGGAGGAAGGGACCGGCTGCGTGCTCTGCCATCGCATCACCAAGGTAGAAGATGCGGGCGGCAACAGCGCCTTTACCGTGAATTTGAAAGACCGCGAGAGCTATGTGTTCGAGGATGCCTCGGGCGGCAGCCTCCAGCACTGGCTGGCCGAGCGGCAGATCAATGCCCGTCCGGCAGCCCACAAAGCCTCCTACCAGAAGGATTTCTACCGCGATGCGGCCCTGTGCAAGTCGTGCCACAACGAGTTTGCCCCGGGCACAGGCGCCAATATCGTCAACACCTGGGACGAGTGGGAAAAATCCAGCTTCGCCAAGGCCGAGGATCCTGCCAAACGGCGTACCTGCATCGACTGCCATATGAACCCGGAGCCGGGCAATGGCGGCGCGCCGGTGGCGGGCCAGTCCACCGAAAACGGCACCATGAAGGAGCGGCTCTATCGCCACAACTTTACCGGCGCCCAGCACCAGCTGGTGGGGCTGCGAAATCCCGACCTTGAGCAGGAGAGTCTGGCGCTGCTGCGCTCCAGCGCTACCCTCTCCGCCCGTATCGAACAGGCTGCAGATAAGAACCAGCAACTGGTGGTGCGGGTCGCCAATACCGGCGCAGGCCATGCCCTGCCCACCGGGGTGGCCGATTTTCGTGAACTCTGGCTGGAGCTGACCGTCACCGACACAGGTGGCAAGGTGGTGCTTGCCAGCGGCCAGCCGGTGGATGGTGCAGTCCCTGAAGATGCGCGACTGTTTCGCAAAGTATTCGGCGATGCCGAGGGCAAGCCGGTGGGGCTCAAGTTCTGGCGCTACGCCAAACTGCTGGAAGATACCCGCATTCCGGCCGATGGCTGGCGGGATGAAGTCTGGCCGCTGCCCGCAGAAGCCCAAGGGCCCTTCAAGACCGATATCAAACTCAATTTCCGCACCTACCCCAAGTGGGTCAATGATGCGGTGCGCGCCGCCGAGCCGAGCTTGCCGGAGCCACCCATAGTGCAGCTAAATCGGTTGCAACTTACATTGCAGCCTCTCCCCGTCACGCCCGCTACGGAGCCTCAATCCTGATGTTTGCAAGTTTTCTCATTACTCTGCGCGAGGGGCTGGAAGCCTTCCTGCTGGTCGGCATCTGCCTCTCCTACCTCGCCAAGCTGGGGGCGAGCCGCTACAACAAATTCATCTATCTGGGGGTGGGGCTCGGCCTTGTCGCCTCCCTGATCGTCGCCTTCCTGTTCCAGGTGGTGGTGAGCCAGTTCGAGAGCGAGCGCTACAACCACCTCTTGATGGCGGGGATCCTCATCTTCGCCACCTTGGTGCTCACCTATATGGCAATCTGGATGCAAAAGCAGGCTAAATCCCAGGTGGGAGCCATGACGGCGCGTATCGATGCGGCCATTGATGGCGGCAACCTGTTTGGTCTGGTGCTGCTCGCCTTCCTTGCTGTGATGCGCGAAGGGTTTGAAACCGTGCTCTTCTTCTCCGCCCTGCTCTACTCCGGGCAAGGGGTCGATCTGCAATCCGGCCTGATGGGCGCGCTGGCGGGGCTGCTGGTCTCCATCGCGCTGGTGTGGGGGCTGCTGCGCTCCACCCGCAAGGTGGCGCTGGCGCCTTTCTTCCGCTGGACCGGCCTGCTTATAATCATCATCGCCGCAGGCCTGCTGTCGTCCGCCGTCAACATGTTGCAAGCGGCAGAGATCATCACCTTCTGGACCACGCCGGTGTTCGACATCAGCCACATTCTCGACGATCAGGGAGTATTTGGTACCTTCCTGCGCGCCCTGTTTGGCTACAATGCCTCACCCGCTGGCTTGCAGCTGCTGACCTGGGCCCTCTATCTGGCGATCTTCGTTACCCTCTGGCAGCGCAGCTATCGCCCGCAGGTGAGCGCAGCATCCAGCAAGGGCTGAGCCCGCACGCCCTGTGGCAACAAGGCCACGGGGTAACAACACCATTCGGGAGCCGCGCCTTGGCGCGCTTCCCTTATCTATCAAGCAGTTTCGGAATAGGTCATGAGCGATAACAACAAGAAAAGCATTGCGGTGCTGGGTGCTGGCCCCGCCGGTTTGATGGCGGCCTGGCGCCTGCGCCGTGCCGGTTTTGCAGTCACCCTGTTCGAGCAGGAGCCGGTGGTCGGCGGCATGTGCGCCACCCAGACCTTCAAGGGACGCGATGGGGAGTATCGCTTCGACTACGGCGGTCACCGCTTTATCACCAAAAACCCCGAGCTGCTCGCCTTTATCGACGAGCTGATGGGGGACGATCTGCTCCACGCCGAACGCAAGAGCGTGATCCGCTTTGGCGGGCGCACCTATGACTACCCCTTGAACCTGCCCAACCTGCTAAAAACAGCGCCGCTCGCCCTGATGGCCGGTGCGGTGAAAGACTTGCTGCTGTTGCCTTTTGCCAAGAAGCCGGACGATTTCGCCAAGGCGAGCTTTGCCGAGTGGATCCAGAGCCACTTCGGTCGCACCCTCTACCGCCAGTTCTTCGAGGGCTACACGGCTAAGCTGTGGGGCATCAACCCGGACAAACTCTCCGCAGACTGGGCCGGTCAGCGCATCAGCCTGATCGATCTCAAAGACGTGGCGCGCCGCCTGCTGCCAAGACGTAACGGCAGTATCTCAGTGCGCACCTATGCCCGCAAATATCGCTACCCCAAATATGGCTTCGGCCAGATCTTCACCACTCTGGGGGAGCGGCTGGTTGCCGAAGGGGTTGAGCTCAAAACTGGCGCCACCATCACCCGCCTTGAGCAGGCCGATGGCCGCATCGAACGGGTGTATTGGAAACAAGATGACGTTGAGCAGAGCGAGCAATTTGATCAGGTGATCTCTACCCTGCCGCTGCCGCTCACCTGCCAGCATCTGGGCTTGCCGTGCGATCTGCACTACCGGTCGCTTCGCTTCGTCAATATGCCGCTTAAAACAGAGAACCTGTCGGACAACACCTGGCAGTACCTCTCCGACCCCCATATTCTGGCGACCCGCCTGCAGGAGCCGCGCCGGCGCAGCCCCTTTATGGCGCCCCAGGGCCAGACCTCGGTGATGCTGGAGATCCCCTGCAATCCGGGGGATGCCACCTGGCAGGCGCCGCTCTCTGATCTGCGCGGTCGGGTTACCGCCGATCTCGCGAGCCTCGGTGTCGATACCGCCAAGCTTGGCGATGAAACTTTTGAAGCGCGTAGCGAATACGCCTATCCGCTGATGGATCTCGGCTATCAGGCCCGTCGTAACGAAGCCATCAAGGCGCTAATGCCGATCAGTAACCTCATCATGACCGGCCGTCAGGGAACATTCCGCTACATCTTCACCGACACCGCCATGGAGATGGGGATGATGGCCGCCGACATGGTGATCGACGGGGTGGACAGACGCCACGCCATCTTTAACCATCGCAACGAAAACACCGTGATTGAAACCCAGAGCGTGGCCTGAGTGCCGCGCCATTGGCATAAGTAAGGAGAACAGGATGACCATCCGCCCGGGTTTACTCGCCCTCACCCTGCTGCTGGCCCTGAGCGGGCAGGCGCAAGCTTACTCCTACGCCGCCGCCGGCAAGGAGCCACTGATCGATGCACGCGAAGCGCTGCTGGGCGCCGCCACTGACGGCAAGGATGCCAGCGCCACCTTGAGCGAAATTGCCGAGGAGCTGACCTATCTGGAACAGCACCACAAGGTGGAGCTGCAAGCGCCACTGGCCGCAGCCATCAAGGCCAAAGACGCCGCAGCAACCGCCGCCCTGCTCAATCGCGCCTACAAGGCGGAGATCGAGCGCCGTCTCGAAGGGGCCAGCCAGAACCTTGGCGACTACCAGACTGCCAAGGTGCTGGTGGTCAAGAGCAAGCGCTTCCTCGACTTGATCCTCCCCTCCCTTAGCGAGGGGGATCGCAAGGCGGCCGAACAGGCGCTGGCCAAGGTGCTGGATGCCATCGGCAACCCGGGGGTATTCGGGGTGGGCGCCAAGCCCGCCGATGCCGCTGCCTTTAGCGATGCAGAAAAAGCGCTGATGGCCGTGCTGGCGCCGCTTTGATGGCAACCTGCCAATCATTGCGCCACCTCGCTGTGACACACGGTGGGTTTCGCTGCGCTCTACCCACCCTACGCACGGCCTGCCGATAAATGCACCCGAACGCCGGTTCGCCCCCTTCTCCCCTTGCGGGAGAAGGGCTGGGGATGAGGGGTAAGGTAATGGCCCGGCGTTGGCCTTCCCCCTGCTCCACCACCATTTGGCTGCTCATTCTGCTGCAACTGGCCTGGCTTGGCTGGCTGCTGGCCTTCCCGGTGTCCCTCGATTCCGACGATGCTCTCAATTTCACCCACGGGGTGACGCGCTTTAGCGTGCTGGAATTCTCCCCCCACTTTCCGGGCTACCCCGCCTTTATCTGGCTGGCGCGGCTGATCAATCTGGCGGTAGACGATCCGGCCCAGGCGGTGCAGTGGGCAAGCCTCTTGGGTAGCAATTTACTAGCGCCGTTCGCCGCCTTGCTGGCGGTCAGATTGTGGCAACGGCCAAGCCTGCTCGCCCCAGTCTGGCTGCTGGTATTGGCCCTGCCGCTCACCCCGACGCTGGCGCTCTCCAGCCTCTCGGACGGGCCAGCGCTCGCCGCCTGGCTCGGGTCGCTGCTGGCCTTGCAGCAGCGCAGAATTGCGCTGGCGGGTCTGCTGCTGGGCCTTATGCTGGCACTGCGCCCCTCCTACTTCGTGTTGGCCCTGCTGCCCCTGTGGCTCGGGCTGGCGCAGGATGGAACGCGCGTCAGGTTTGTGCTCCCCATCGCACTGGTTGGGCTCACCAGCCTGCTGTTTGTCTGGCAGGCCGATGGCTGGGCCTATTTCAGCGAGGGGCGGCGCTTTACCGACGGCCACTTTACCCTGTGGGGCAACACGGCGGCGGCCCACGGCGATCGGCTGCTCAGCTGGGCGCGCACCTTCGACGATCAGCTGACCCCGCTTTGGCCGCTGTTGATCGGGGCATTGCTGGTGCTGCCGCTTTGGCAAAGATCAAAAAACCACCCTGCCGCCCTCCCCCCGCTCTGGACACTCTATTGGCTTGTCCTACTGCTCTGGACCCTGTTTGGCCAGAACCCTGACAATCCCCGCCATCTGGCGCCCATCACCCTGCTCGGTATTGTGCTGCTGGCAGGCTGGCTGCCGCGCCGTGGCGAGTGGGTGGTCGCGGTCGCCGGATTGCTGCTGCTCGGCGTGACCTTTACCCTGCCCCGTCCGCCCGCCATAGTGCAAGCGGCAAAACAGGCAGAAAAAGCGTGCCCGGCGCTGGTGACCCAGTGGGGGGTAAGGTTGCTGCGGGAGACCACAGCTCTGCCGGTCACGGACGGCTGGTACAAGGGGGATGCGGCGCTTGCGCTCTCTCAAGGAGCCTGTCGCCTCAGTCGCCGTCCCATCGCCGCGAGTGAAATGTCCACTGTGGTGCGCCAGCACTGGTTTGCCCCGCGCTTTGCCGCCGAGCCCGGCCTCTGGCTCGCCATTCCCTCGCTGCAGACACCCCATGGGGAAAGTGACAAGAAACATAGAAAGAGCACAAAAAACCGCCAAAACAACTAAAAAAGAGGGGAACAACTCGGGTACACTCACAGCGCATCCATAACAGACGAGTCTCCTTATGCGTGTAACCAGAGAGTGGCTGTGGGTTTTGTCGGTGCTGACCGGGGCCTGTGCCCTCCTGTTGCTACCATTCTGGCTGCGCGGCGGCAGTCAGGGCCATGATCTGTTTCACCACCTGCTCTCCGGTCACTTCTTTGCCGTGCAACTGTGGCAAGGTGAACTCTATCCGCGCTGGTTGATGGAGATGAACGGCGCCTTCGGCAGCCCGGTCTTTTTCTTCTATCCCCCCCTGCCCTACTATGTGAGCGCCCTGTTCGCCGGCCCCACCCCACTGGCCCACGAGGCATTGACGCCGCTGCTCTGGAGCAGCAGCGTGGCACTCTGGCTCTCCGGCCTGTTTGCCTATCTCTGGTTGCGTCCCTTTGCCGGCCACGGACGGGCGCTGGCGGCCAGTCTGCTCTATATGGCGCTGCCCTATCATCTGGCCATCGATATCTACGCCCGCTTTGCCCTGGCGGAGAGCTGGGCCTTCGTCTGGGCGCCGCTGGCACTACTGGCGCAGGATCGCCTCTGCCGCGGCGCCCCCTTTGCACTACTGCTGCTCGCACTGGCCGTCTCCATGCTGACGCTTTCCCATCTACCAAGCACCCTGCTCATTCTGGGCTTGCTCACCCTGCGCAGCCTGCTACTGGTCTGGCGCTACAAGGGGAGCACAGCGCTTGTCAGTGTCCCTGTCACCGCCTCCCCGCTCATTGGCACCCTGCTGGGCCAGCTCTGGGGATTGGCGATGGCCAGCCTGTTGCTGCTGCCCGCCCTGCTCGATCAGGGGGGGATCTCCATGGAGCAGATGCGCACCGGCATGTTCGAATTTCAGCGCAACTTTCTCGATCGTTTGCCCCAAAGCCGTGATGACTGGCGCTTTCGCGGCCATCTCGCCTGGCTGACGCTGCTCACCCTGGCTCTGCTGCTGGTAGCTTGGGCTACCGCCCGCGAGCCGCGCCATCCCGAGTTGCTGCTCTGGGGGGTCATTGGCACCCTGAGCTTTCTGATGATGCTGCCTCCAAGCGAGCCCCTGTGGCGCCTGCTCACTCCGTTGCAACTGGTGCAATTTCCCTGGCGCCTCAATTTGCTGCTGGTCATCGCTACCGTCGCCGTGGTGGCGCTGGGTACCCCCACCTATCGCCCGTGGCAGTGGGTCTGGTGGTTACTGCTTGCCCTCACCCTGCTCTCGCAGGGACTCTATGTACGCGAGGCGCCGCTCACCCAGGCTCCCGTAAAGAGTCAGCTCGACGGGGAGTTCGACAGCAAGCGCAGCGCCCGCGAATACCGACCAAAGCAGGTGCCACGCGGCATGTTTGCCCCCACCCTGCTGGCCTGGAAAGAGGAATTCCAGCCCGCCATCACCAGCGACCATCAGGGGGTGAACTGGCAGATCCAGCGCTGGCAGCCTCGTCATATCGAATTGACGGTGGATGCCCCGGCACCCGCCAAGCTGGTCCTGCACCAGTTTGATTACCCGGGCTGGCAGGCAAGGCTCGACCAGCGCCTGCCGCTGAGCGTCAGCAGCACCCGCAACGGGCTGGTGCAGGTCTGGGTGCCCGCCGGACAACACAGCCTCACCTTTACCCTCACTGCCCGCTGGCCGGAGCGGCTCGGGTACGCCATCTCGTCGCTGGCCTGGCTGCTCTGGCTGGGGGGGGTGATCCGCGCAGCGCGCCCCCATGACCGCAAGCGTGATTCCCAAGGTGCCTGAGCGGCCGAGCACCTCCCCCTTTTGAGGGGGCAGGAACGTCATGCCGAGCGGGGGCAAACCTGATAGACTCGCCCTTCTCCCTTTTTCAACCAAGGTTCATCAGCGGATACCCTATGCCCCAATCGCCAACAGCTCAGGCTGCCGCCCTCTCCCCCCGTTTTCTGTTTATCCTGCTGGGTGCCCTGGCGGGTCTGACCCCGCTGGCGGTGGATATGTATCTGCCCGCCATTCCAGCCATCGCCCGGGATCTGGCCACCAGCATCGACGGTGCCCAGCTCACCATCAGCGCCTTTCTGGGCGGCTTTGCCATCGGCCAACTCTTCTACGGCCCGCTGGCCGACAGCTATGGCCGCAAGCCGGTGATCCTGGCGGGGCTCATCATGTTTGCCATCGCCTCGGTAGGCTGCGCCATGGCGGACTCCCTGCCCGAATTGCTGGCCTATCGGATGTTGCAAGCGGCGGGCGGCGCGGCGGGCTCTGTGGTGGTCAATGCCCTGCTGCGCGATCTGTTCGAGAAGGATGCGTTTTCCCGCGCCATGTCGTTCGTCATTCTGGTGATGACGCTGGCGCCGCTGGTGGCGCCCGTAGTGGGCGGCTATATCAGTGCCCACGCCGACTGGCGGGTGATCTTCTGGCTGCTGGTGGGGATCAGCCTGCTGATCTGTCTGGTGATGCAGTGGAAAATTCAGGAGACCCTGAAACCTGAGCACCGTCAGCCCCTTAATCTGGGCCAGATCCTCAAGAACTACTGGGGGGTGCTCTCCCATCGCGGCGCCATGGGCTATGTGCTGTGCGGCTCCCTCTCCAGCTCCGGCATGTTCGCTTTCTTAAGCGGCTCCCCTTACGTCTATATCGAGTACTTCAAGGTGCCGACCGAGCACTACGGCTGGCTGTTTGGCCTCAATATCCTGCTGATGATGGTAGTCACCTTCGTCAACAGCCGACTGGTGAAAGGGGTAGGCGCCGAGCGGATGCTGCAATACGGTCTGCTGGTGCTGCCCTGCGCGGGCGCCCTGCTGGTCTACAACGCCTGGAGCCAGACCGGCGGTCTGTGGGGCATCGTCATTCCGGTGGTACTGTTTGTCGGCCATATCAGTCTGGTGGGCGCCAACGCCATGACCGGCCTGATGGGTCACTTCCCGCAATCTGCGGGCACCGCCTCGGCACTGGCGGGCACCCTGCGCTTTGGCATCGGCGCCCTGGTCGGCATTCTGGTCAACCTCAATCCGCCCCACTCGCCGCTGCCCATGGCCATTGCCATCGCCTGCTGCGGGGTGGGTTCGACTCTGAGTTACTGGCTGCTGACCGGCAAGCGAGGCGATTGAACCCCCTCCCCCCGCTCAGAAAAACGAAAGAGGCTTCCATCAACGGAAGCCTCTTTTCATATTGGCGCCCAGACGTTCAGAACTGGGCACTGTTGAGCCAGAGGTGCGCCCCTATGCTCACCAGATAACCGAGCAAGATGGCAGGCAGCCACTTCAGGTGGCCAAAGAAGGTATACATGCCGTGGGCCTGTCCCATCAGGGCCACCCCGGCCGCAGAGCCGATGGAGAGCAGGCTGCCGCCCACCCCGGCGGTCAGGGTCACCAGCAGCCACTGCCCCAGCGCCATATCCGGGTTCATCGAGAGCACGGCAAACATCACGGGAATGTTGTCGATGACGGAGGACAAGACCCCGATGAAGATGTTGGCCATGGTGGGATCCCCAGCGTCATACAACCAGTGTGATACCAGCTCCAGATACCCCATAAAGCCCAGCCCACCGACACACATCACCACCCCGTAGAAGAAGAGCAGGGTATCCCACTCCGCCTTGGCCACCTTGTTGAACACATCAAATGGCACCACAGAACCCAGACTGCGCAACCGTACCTCATCACCATTGCGTTCATAGAGCGCACGCTTGCGGGCAAGGGATCGCGGCAGCGACTTGCGCAAATAGAAGCCGAAAAACTGCAGATAACCGAGCCCCAGCATCATGCCCAGTACGGGCGGCAGATGGAGGAAACTGTGGCATAGCACCGCCGTGATGATGGTCAGCAAGAACAGTGCGACGATGCGGCGGGCCCCCCGCTTGAGATCGACCACCTCGTTATCAGCCTCCGGCACATGACGCGGCACCATCAGGCTCATCAGGATGGCCGGGACCAGAAAATTGAGCAGGGAGGGAATAAGCAGGGTGAAGAACTGGCCAAATTGCACCTTGCCCGCCTGCCACACCATCAGGGTGGTGATATCGCCAAAGGGACTGAACGCCCCTCCGGCGTTGGCGGCGATCACTATGTTGATGCAGGCAAGATTGACAAAACGCCGATCACCGTTGGCCACCTTCAACACCACAGCGCACATCAATAGCGCAGTGGTCAGGTTGTCTGCCACCGGCGAGATACAAAAAGCAAGCCCACCGGTCAACCAGAACAGGGTGCGCAGGTGAAAGCCGGATCGCACCAGCCAGGCGCGCAGGGCATCGAACAGCCGCCGATCTTCCATGGCGTTGATATAGGTCATCGCCACCAGCAGGAACAGCATCAGCTCGGCATATTCCAGCAGGGTATGGCGAAATGCCTGCTCGGCGACAGGGCTCATCCCCTGCTGTGCATAGGCGATACCGATCAGGATCCAGATCACCCCGGCGGCCACCAGCACGGGTTTGGACTTGCGCAGTTGCAGATACTCTTCAGCCATCACCAGGGCATAGGCCAACACAAACAATCCGACACAAAAAAGTCCGATTGAGGAGGATGTCAACAGAACAGGGCCACTACTGGCATGGGCGGGAGGGATAAACAGGGACAGCAGCAAAATAACTGGGGTAAGCGCAGACATGGTCTCTTCCTTTTAGAACCGTCTGGCAATGATGCTAGCACCTGGATGAAAAGAAAAATTCATCCAGGTCAATTAACGCTTAATTGGTTTGCTGTCGAAACGCGGGATTATTTCTTGCCAAAACCCGACTGCTTGAGGGTATAGCCTGCGCTGTTTTGCCAGGCATCCAGACCGCTGCGGTTATTGCCCGCCACCAGACTGGCGGCCAGACTCGGGCTGTTGAACAGCTGATCGGCGGTAAAGACAAAGCCGCCCTGACTGCGGGGCACTATGACCCCCTTCTCCAGCAGTTCGTGACGCAGCTCGATCACCGCTTCACGCAAAGAGGCGGCATCCTCGCCATTGGCGGTGGAACCGGCCAGCACCATAAAGCCCGGATTTTGCCGCTTGCCCACCGGATAACCGTGGGCCTCGGCCCCCTTGCCGTTGAAGTGGTAGAGCTCGCGCTCCCCCGGCCGGTTGTCGGAGAGTGCCTTTTGCAGGGTCATCAGCTCGTTGTAGATCTCGATGGGGACGACGGCAGCCTGCTTGTTGCCCTTGCTATCGATGATAAAACTGACTTGCTTGTGTAACATCCTTGCTCATCCTGTGACCCATGGAAGCCCCTATTCTAACCACCTCGGGCAAGCGGGATCCAGCGAGGATCCACTGCTCTTTTGCCGCCTTGATCACTAACTGGCACTCTTGATCAACCGTAAGGGGTGTTGATCAATGCTGGCCGTGCTAGCGTACCAAGCATGATGAAAGCCATTGACCATCAAACGGTTAACCCATGCTGACCCTGCGCAACCTCTGCAAGAGCTTCGATAACGGCAGTGAACGACTGCCGCTGTTCCACCATCTCGATCTCGCCCTCCCCGCTGGCGAGATCACTCTGCTGCTGGGCCAAAGCGGCTGTGGCAAGTCCACCCTGCTCAATCTGATCGCCGGGCTGATTGCACCGGACGAGGGTGAGATCTGGCTTGGGGAGACCCGGATCGACACCCGCTCCCCCGACGAGCGGGCGCGCCTGCGGGGCCGCCATTTCGGTATCGTCTATCAGGATTTCAACCTGCTGCCGACCCTGAACGTGGCCGAGAATCTGGCCCTGCCTCTGGCCATCAACGGGCTGCCACCGGATGAGACAAAGATTGACCAGTTGCTGCAACGGCTCGATATGAGCCACAAGCGCCATGCCTGGCCGGAGCAGCTCTCCGGCGGTCAGCGTCAGCGGGTAGCGCTGGCCCGCGCCCTTATCCATCAACCCGGTTGGCTGCTCGCCGACGAGCCCACCGGCAGCCTCGATGAGCACAATGCCGAACAGGTGATGGAGTTAATGATCGCCGCGGTGCGCGACACTGGCGCAGGCTTGCTACTGGTGAGCCACAACCCGGCCTATGCCGCGCTGGCCGACAGGGTGCTGCGCCTCGAAGGGGGGCAACTTATCGAACTCAAGGGGCCCCGCCATGACTAAACAGCGACTGCATCTGCCGGAAGCACGCTGATGCTGCCACTCAAAGCGCTGCTGCGCCTCTATCGCAGCCACCCCTGGTTGCTGCTGATGAGTCTGGCCGGACTGGTATTGGGGGTCTCGCTGGTGGTGGCCATCGAGCTGCTCAATCACAGTGCCCGCACCAACTTCGTCGCCGCCCGCAGCCAGCTGGCAGGGGAAGCCAACTACCGGCTGGCCCCCATTGGCGGGCTGGATGAGCAGCTTTATGTGCAGCTGGTGACCAGCCAGCCCGCCCTCGATGCCATGCCCCAGCTCCATGGCTGGCTCAAGGATGAAGAGGGGCGCAGCTTTCAACTACTGGGAATGGATCTCTTCAACCCCGGCCCCCTGCGCCAGCTGTTTGGCGCCCAACCCGCAAGCGAACCCGACTTTTCCCTCAACCGCGCCGACAGCATCTGGCTGGCTACCCCCGAGGCAGCTCGCCTTGGCTGGCAAGCGGGCCAGAGCCGCCGTTTTGTATTGGGCGGCAGCGATGGCGCCAGCGCCCGACCCCTGACCTTGACGCTGGCGGGCACGTTTGAACCGGGCGCCGTGCCCATGGAGCGACTGCTGATAACCGATATCGGCCTCGCCCAGCCGCTGCTGGGCAAAGCGGGTCGGCTCGATCGCATCGTCTTCAAACTAAGTGACGCTGAGGCTCGTACCCTGCAGGCCACTCTGCACACCCGTTACCCGAACCAGCCCTTGTGGCTTGAACCCATCAGCCCGGCGCTCGATGCCAGCCAGCTTGGCGATGCGCTGGCCCTTAACCTGACGGCACTGTCATTGCTCGCCATGGCGGTGGGACTGTTTCTGGTGTTCAACGCCCAGCGATTTGTCCAGAGCGTGCGCCGCCCCCAGCTGGCCCAGTTGATCATTCTGGGAATGGGGCCAAGCCGGGTGCTGCGCTGGCTCATCCTGGAGCTACTTATTCTCGCCACCATCGGCACCCTGCTCGGGGTGCTGCTCGGCAGCCTGTTGGCGCTGGTGCTGATGGGGCAACTGACCCAGGCGCTGGCCGATCTCTATGGGCCCAACCCCATCGATTTGTTGCGCCTCTCCCCTGTGAGCCTGCTCAAGGCGCTGTTGATCGGGCTGCTCGGCACACTGGCCGCCAACCTGCCCGGCTGGTGGCAACTGCTGCGCCAATCCCCCCTCGAACTGCGAGCGGGAAGCAGCCGTCCTCCCGCTCACCCGTGGCGACGGCGCGTGCTGGCCATCGCCATCTTGCTGCTGTGCGCTCTGTGCCTGTGGTTGCCGCAAACCGGTTTGACCGGCGCCCTCTTTATCGCCGGAGGCTGGCTGCTGGCCATGGCGCTCTGGCTGCCCGATGCCCTGCGCGGCCTGCTTGGCTGGTTGCGACGGCGCGCGAGCGGCCCCCTCACCGCCCGGCTCGGGGTGGCCGAGACCCTCTATCACCTCGACCGCACCGCCATCGCGGTGATGGCGTTGCAGCTGGCCATCGCGGCGGCCATCGGCATCGGGGTCATGGTGTCGAGTTTTCGCTCAAGCGTGGAGATCTGGCTCGGCCAGCGTCTGGCCGCCGATCTCTATGTCACCGCCCCCAAGGGGGTGGCGGGCAACAAGGGCACCTTGAGCGATACAACCCTTAAGACCCTGCTCGCCAATCCGCTGGTGAGCGCCGCCTCGCGCCGCTCGGTTCACCCT
>NZ_JBFODQ010000088.1:0-27810 GCF_040908355.1 Aeromonas sp. R2-2
TGAGCCCGTCATCATCCTGACCCTGCAGCAGATAATGCAGCTTGCGAGTGCCGACCCGAGGTTGTCGCAGTCGAACCTGACGCACGAAGCGCACCACCTGCAATCCCTGATCATGGCGCTCGTCGGCGACCCGATTGCGCTTGTAGTAAGCCTGCCGGCTTATCCCCAGAAACAGGCAAGCCCTGACAATGGTCAGTCTCTCGACTTGCCGCTGCGAGAGGGCTTGCCGGGTCGCTTTTTTACGATGGAGACGCCGTAGTCATTCTTCAGTACATCGACGACGGCTTCAAAGAACTGGGATTTCTGGCTCATCAGCGCCAGCTGTTGCTCGAGTTCCTTGATACGCTGCTCGGGCGTCTGGTTGTCGGGGTCAAGCATGGTGATGCTCCTGCCGGCACGAACAGAAGCCCCCTGGCTCCAATCTTGCCGACCATGTTTACGCAACCATACCAGAACGGTGGAGCGGCCCTGAATGCCATAACGCACCTGAGCCTGTTTGTAGGTGAGCTCGCCTTTTTCAATCTGCTCGACCAGCGCCAGTTTAAAAGTCAGCGAGTAATCGCGCTGTGTCCGTTTCACACCTTGTCCCATCGGGTTCTCCATTTATTGGGGAGAAAGGTGTAAACCATATTCAGAACGGGACAATGCAGTGAAAAAAGCCAATAAAAACAATGCCAGTCAGGCTTAACTGACTGGCATTACGCCCCCAAGGCGCTCTTCTTACAAACGTGGCAAGACCGTTAGTAGCTGTCTTCCTGCTCCGCCTTCATCCGGGCCTGACGGGCATAGGCCTCCTCTTCGGCGCTCTCAATCTCCTGCAGCACCGAATCGAGATCGATGGCGGCGCGGCTCTCTTCAAAGTGACCGGTAAGCTCGCTCTCGGGGGTAAGTTTGCCATCTTCAAACAAGGCCCACATCTCCTGGGCATAACGGGTCTTGAGCAGCTCGGGGGCATACATGCCGTAGTAGTTGCGCATATTGTTGACGTCCCGCTCCAGCATCGCCTTGGCCTGGTTGTTGGCCGCGGCATCCACCACCTGGGGCAGGTCGATGATGACCGGGCCCTGTTCATCCACCAGCACATTGAATTCGGAAAGATCGCCGTGGATGAGACCGGCGCAGAGCATCCGCACCACGTAACGGATCACCTTGGCATGGTCGATGACCGCCTGCTCGGGGGTAAGCGCCACATCGTTGAGGCGCGGCGCGACATTGCCATCCTCATCGGTGATAAGCTCCATCAGCAGAACGCCGTCCAGACAAACATAAGGCTGCGGCACCCGCACACCGGCCGCCGCCAGCTTGAACAGAGCGTCGACCTCGGTGTTCTGCCACACCTCTTCATGCTGTTTGCGGCCGTACTTGGAGCCCTTCTCCATGGCGCGAGCGCTGCGGCTGTTACGCACCTTGCGCCCCTCCTGATAGACCACGGCCTGCTTGAAGCTGCGCTTGGACGCCTCTTTATAGACTTTGGCGCAGCGGATCTCGTCGCCGCAGCGCACCACATAGACGTCGGCCTCTTTGCCGCTCATCAACCGGCTGACGACCTCATCGACCAGGCCGTCATCAACCAGAGGTTGGATTCGATTTGGAATTTTCATGGCCGCCCTTTTACCCTATTTCCGCTCTCGAAGATAGCTCCGCGCACGCTCACCTGCCTCTCCCTTTCATAAGACACCCTGTTATCCCCTGTTTGCGCTGTTTTTGTCCACCCGTTCGCCTTAAAAACCACCCGCAGCAGACCAAATACGAAAGGCGCCTGTGCCAACAAAAATGGCCCGCAAGCGGGCCAATTTTCAAGGTTCGGGCGGCAAGCCCTGACGAATACGCTGGATCCCCGCTTCATAGAGGCCGTCATCCCCCTCCTGATGCTCCAGGGTTTCGAAGATCTTGAGAAACCACATGCACTGCTCGGGATGGCGCGCCACCTGCATCTCTACCACCCGGTTCATGGCATTGACGTCTGCCAGCAGATCGGCGGTGGGATAAGGGTCAAACGGCGGCTCGATCTCCAGCAGATAGCGCCCCTCATCCTCGTCATAGCTGGCGAAGATGGGCACCGCTCTGGCACCGGTCAGCTTCACCAGCTTGGGCAAGGCTGGCAGGGTTGCCTTGGGGCGACCAAAAAAGGGAACAAACACACTCGCCTCGCGGCCGTGATCCTGATCCGGCAGGTAAAAAAAACTGGCGCCGGCGCGGATCGACTTGATCGCCGGTTTGATCCCGGCGCTGCGCTCATAGACCTTGCCCCCTTTGGCCCGCTCGCGGTTGATGTACCAGTCGAACACCTCATCTTTCGGGCTCTTCATCATGGTGCACATCTCGATGCCCATCATGGAGAAGTAGCGGCCAATCATGTCGACCGCCCAGGTGTGAGGCACCACCAGGATCACCGGGCGGCCTGCAGCCTGCTCCGCTTGCACATGCTCCCAGCCGGTGACCTTGATGCGGCGGGTCAGTCGCGCCTTGCTGCGCCAGCTGAGCTCGCCAAAGCCCATAAAGGTCTTGAGCCCGACCCGGATCGATTTGAGCAGCAGCGCCTGACGTGCGGCGGCATCCAGCTCGGGAAAGCAGATCTTGAGGTTGGTATCTGCGATATAGGCCTGCTTTTTCGAAAAACGCAGCAGGGTTGGAGAGACCAGATCGGCAAAGCGATCCCTCAGTCTCGCGGGGGTAAATGCCAGCAGGGAGAGCAAGCCCAGCGCGCACCAGCTGCCCCACCATTTGGGATGCAGCAGGCGGCTATGAAATGAGGTATCAAATACCGGATCTAACGCAGACATGGCGACCATCAAGTCATCAAAAACAAACGGTTATTGTAGTTATCCTGACATTTTTTTCTACCCTGGGGAGGCTGGCCATCGACCTGCAAGGCACTGATCAGACGAGTTATCATAAAAAATGGCCCACCTGGGGCCATATCAATCAATCTAAATTCGGGGTCAGCCGTGGGGCGACAATCCCTTGCGGATCCGGCGTATCCCCTCTTCGTAGAGGCCATCCAGCCCCTCCTGATCTTCACGGGTATCGAAGATCTTGAGGAACCACATGTACTGGCCCGGATGGCGCATCAGCTGCTGTTGCACCATGTCGTTCATGCGACAGGTATCGGCCATCACATCCTCGGTGGGATAGTTGTCGAACGGTGCCTCAATCTCCAGCCGGTAGCAGTGGTTCGCTTCGTCATAGCAGGCGAGCAGCGGCACCGCCTTGGCGCCACTGACC
The DNA here is from genome assembly GCF_040908355.1 of Aeromonas sp. R2-2. Lineage (NCBI taxonomy): Bacteria > Pseudomonadati > Pseudomonadota > Gammaproteobacteria > Aeromonadales > Aeromonadaceae > Aeromonas > Aeromonas sp. R2-2. The sequence goes on from NZ_JBFODQ010000088.1 coordinate 3,226, forward strand.
TGCACCAGACGGGGCAAGGCAGGCAGGGTCGCTTTGGGATAGCCAAAGAAGGGGGCGAAGATGCTCTTCTCGCGGCCATGATCCTGATCCGGCAGATAGAAGAAGCTGCGACCGCTCTTGATGGTCCTGATCACCGCCTTGATCCCGGCGCTGCGCTCATAGACGCGGCAACCGTTCTTGGCTCGTGCACGGTTGAGGTGCCAGTCAAACACCGGATTGCGCGCCCGTTTCATCATGGTGCACATGGGCACCCCGCGCTGGGTGAAGCAGTAACCGGCGGCATCCACCGGCCAGGTATGGGGCACCACCAGGATCACCGGACGGCCGGCCGCCCGCTCCGCCTCGATATGCTCCCAACCGCTCACCTGCATCCGGCTCATCAGATAACGCTGGCTGCGCATGGTGAACTCGCCAAATCCCAACAGACTCTTGAGGCCGACCCGGATCGAGGTCAGTGCAATGGCATCCCGCTCTTCCGGGCTCTTGTCCGGGAAGCAGATCTCCAGATTGGTTCTGGCGATATAAATCTGTTTTTTCGAGATACGAAACACCAGCGGTGCCAAGGCTTCGGCCAAACGGTCGCGCAATCGCACCGGCACAAAGGCGAGCAGCATCAGCACGCCGAGCGCCAGCCAGCTAAACCAGTAGCGGGGATGCAGAAAACGGGCTTCAAAAGAGGAGTCAAATACGGGATCTTGGGACGACATGTATTGGGGTCGAGCGAAAAAGTGGTGCTGCATTGTAGTCGTCCTGACAGGTAATACCAGTTAAATCCATGGCAAATAGCCCGCCACGAGCGCCACATCAAAAAACCATAAAAAAATGCCCCGCACTGCGGGGCATTTTGCTCGTTACACAACCAGGGTGGAGGCTCTTTGTCCATCCATCGTATGACTGGTCGTTTATCCCGTCGCTCTCGGAGCGCACTGCTTATCCATTTCCCGATGTCACATCATCAAGGTTTATCGGTGAGCCCCTTGACGAGCCATGCCGTTGCTCATTTCTGTATCACGCTGCGGCAGAAAAAACATCAGGTAACGCAGTGCCACATACCCGACGATCACGGTAGCCACCCCCAGCTCGAAGTGGGCTAGCAGTCTGATCTGCTCGACGTAGTGACTGCCTTGCGCAAACCCTTCAACCAGATGAGCCACTTTGAACAGAGCAGTGGCACCGATCACCAGCGGGAAGGTAAAGGCGGCATAACCCGGCGAGAAGGGCAGACGCAGCAGTTTGATGAAGGCCAGATAGATGATACCGGTCATCAGGATGGCGATCCCCAACAGCACGGCCACCAGCAGCAGTGACGGCTCCTGGCTGACGGTCAGGTAACCGGCCAGAGAGAGGCTGGCAGGGGCCGCCAGAATGGCGATGGTCGGTTTGGCGGCATCCGGCACTTCATGGCTGAAGATCAGGCGATAGAGCATCAGCGGCAACATCAGGCCGTAGCAGATGATCCCGAACCAGAGCAGGCCGTTGGCCAGCGGGGCAAACTGACCGCCCGGGAAGGCGACGTCAGCCACGATGATCCCCACCGGCGGCACGAACCAGCTCGGCACCATGTGGTGGATTTCAAACTCTTTGGCGCGATGCCAGATAAAGGTGGCCAGGAACAGCAGGTGAACCGCCACGGCAAACAGCCAGAGGACCTCGCCCGCTTGCGGCGCAATCATACCCAGCGCTTTGGAGACCACCATGGTGCCCATGGCATAGGTCGGAACCACACTGCCCACCACGGGGTGAGCGAGATCCTGCAACAGCAGGCGGGGGTGGAGCAGAAACTTGAAGGTCAGGATCACCAGCAGCACGGCCGCGATGGCAGCGCCCAGCAGTTGCATCCGGCCATCGAAGTGACCGGCATTTTCCCAACACCAACCAAGGCTGGCGATGCCCAGCGCCAGACCCGCCATGGGTGTTGGGGCGGCAGCCAGTGATTTACGGGTTCTTGCGATCATGATGACACCTTTCTATTGATGACTATGGCGATAGGATAATGCCCCCTTATCGTTTACGATATCTAAATGAATTAAATCAATCATTCAGGAAAACCAAACACGATGAAACTGACCCTGCAGCAGCTGAAAGTGTTCGCCACCATTGCCCGCTATGGAAACCTTGGCCTTGCCGCCAACGAGCTCTGCCTGAGCAAGGGGGCTGTCTCCCAGTCGCTGCAGGAGCTGGAGCGCCAGCTCTCCACCCCGTTGTTTGACCGCATTCACCCCAGATTGCAGCTCAACAACGAGGGGCGCCTGCTGCAACCGGCCGCCGAAGAGCTGCTGACCCGGATGCAGGATATCGAGAACCTGTTCAGCCCCGATGCCGAGCCGAGCGGCCAGCTGCGCCTTGGTGCCAGCCAGACCATCGGCAACTACCTGCTCCCCACCCTGCTCGCCAACAGCAAACAGGAGCTGGGACTCCCCCCCAAGGTGACCATCAACAACACTCACCTGCTCTGTCATGCGCTGGCCAACTTCGAGCTGGATATGGCGCTGATCGAGGGGGAGAACCACCACCCCGACCTGCTCGCCGAACCCTGGCTGCAGGACGAGATGCTGGTGGTGGCCCCACCCGGTCACCCGCTTGCCAACAAGAAGGAGCTCTCCCTCTCCCGACTTGGGGGCGAGACCTGGGTATTGCGTGAAGCGCAATCGGGCAGCCGCGAGCAGTTTATCCAGCAGATCCAGCCCGAGCTGCCCCGCTGGCAACCAGGGCTTGAACTCAACACCCTGGAGGCGGTGATGCTGGCGGTGGAGAAGGGGCTTGGCATCTCCTTTATCTCCCGGCTGGCAGCCTCGGATCGCCTGGCAGATGGGCGGCTGATCGCCCTGCCCCTCTCCCGCCGCTTCCCGCGCCAGCTCTCCCTTATCTGGCACAAGCAGAAGTACCACTCCACCTCCCTGCGCCACTTTATCCACTTCTGCCGGGCTCAGGTGAACAATGCCGAAGTGAGCCGCGCAGAGTAACGCCCGCTCGGAGCGCCGCTGGCAGGCCCGCCCGCCAATAACTGAAAAAGCAGAGAGGGAGCCACGGCTCCCTCTCTTTGATTCGCTTCTGAGTATCACTTCGCCAGACTGCGCAACCAGCTGATCTCCTCGCCCCAGATGGACTCGTCTATGGTCTCGAGGATCAGCGGAATGCGATCGAAGCGATCATCATTCATGATGTGGTGGAATACAGCCTCCCCCAGATTGCCCTCCCGCAAGCTGTGATGGCGATCGACCCGGCTACCGAAGGTACACTTGGCGCCGTTGATATGCATCCCCTTGAGATAGTGAAAACCCACCGTGCGGTCGAACTCTGCAAAGACGGCAGCGCAGCTCTCGGCAGTGCGCAGATCGTAGCCAGCGGCAAAGGCGTGGCAAGTATCGAAACAGATCCCGACCCGGCTCTTGTCCTCCACCCCCTCGATGATGGTGGCCAGGTGCTCGAACGACCAGCCGAGGTTGGTCCCCTGCCCGGCGGTATTCTCGATCACCGCCGTCACCCCTTCACTGCGCTCCAGCGCCCAGTTGATGGACTCGCTCACCAACTTGAGGCTGGCCGCCTCTGGGATCTGCTTGAGATGGCTACCGGGGTGGAAGTTCAGATAGCAAAGCCCCAACTGCTCGCAGCGCTTCATCTCGTCGAGAAACGCATCGCGGGATTTGGCCAGACCATCGGGATCCGGGTGGCCCAGATTGATGAGGTAACTGTCGTGAGGCAGGATCTGCTCCGGCAGAAAACCGGCCTTGTCACAGGCCACCTTGAAGGCACGGATGGTGGCATCCGACAAGGGGGCCGCCTGCCACTGACGTTGATTCTTGGTAAAGAGGGCAAACGCGTTGGCCCCGATGGCCTGGGCGCGGGCGATGGTATTCTCCACCCCGCCGGCCGCACTGACGTGGGCTCCGATATATTTCATACAATCTCCTCGATACGGCAAGCCGCCATTATGCCGATCCAGCCCGGCCACGCCAAACCGGGATATCCGATAGCAGGTATCGACAAATAGGGGCGGGCTTCCCCGAGGTACAGCGATTCATGACTCTGCGTAACATCATCATCTGACGAGAACGCAACTACTACCCAAGCCATGATGGTGTGGGGGAAATCGCGATACCGCCGTATCAAGCTGCCGGGGAGCGCCAATGCATCGACCTAAAAGAACCCTGTATCCCCAAATCTGGTTGAAGCACAAGAATCGGCTGAAGAGCTTCCCGCAAACCTCTTTTATAGATCCTCGATATGCAAAACACTGTATCGACGCAGCCCCCAGTACTGGCCAACGCACGGGGCTAGACCAATATCTTGAATCTCATAATCAACGTCGACTTCATGGCGAGTATCAACAAGCTGGCGTCACTTATGGCAAGCGGCAAAGCGACCATCCCCCAACACCAGCAGGGCAATCATGCGAACCGCTTCGCCATCTGCCTACAAGTGCTGCAGTAAGGTATGCCACAGCGAATAGGCAATTTAAGAACATATTGCTGGTCCTCGCCTACACCGAGCTCCGGCCCGGTGAGCTGAGGGCATTAAGCTGGGGTGACATCGATTTTGAAAAAAAGATCCTGCATGTGCGCCGAAACCTTACTCAGCAAAAGATGCAATTCAAGCTACCGAAGACAAACAGGACAAGAACAGTTCATCTTTTGCCCCCTGCGCTGAACGCGCTGCAGGATCAATTCAAGATAACTGGGGCACTTTTGGACGCAGAGATTGACATGCACCTACCAGGTGGCATGATCGTGCGCCAAACATTGCGCCCAGTCTTCCGACCAACCAAAGTTGTGCCGGACAGGCCACCTTTTTACTCTGGTGTTTTCCTGGCGGCCCTATGGCAGGCAGCAATCAAGAAGTCTGGGGTTCGTTATCGCCGAGCCTACCAACTTAGGCATACTTATGCCAGTTGGAACATCACCGCTCACGGAAACCTTGCGTTCATAGCTGAACAGATGGGTCACAACTCTGCAAGAATGTTGCAAGAGGTCTATGGAAAATGGATCGAATCGGCCAGCCGAAGTGAGGTCGATTCTATCTGGAGTTCGATGCAAAAAAATGGGCATTTGCCCCAATAGCGCCCCAGAGTTTTCAACCAGCGCAGCAATGCACTGATAATTAAGGAATTTTTTAACACACTATGCTTAGTAGCAACAACATCACCATGCAGTTCGGCGCCAAGCCGCTGTTTGAGAACATCAACGTCAAGTTTGGCGGCGGCAACCGCTATGGCCTTATCGGCGCCAACGGCTGTGGCAAGTCCACCTTTATGAAGATCCTCGGCGGTGATCTGGAGCCCACTGGCGGTAATGTGAGCCTGGACGTCAACGAGCGTATCGGTAAGCTGCGTCAGGATCAGTTCGCCTACGAAGATATGCGCGTACTGGACGTAGTCATGATGGGTCACACCGAGCTGTGGGCGGCCATCGCCGAGCGCGATGCCATCTACGCCAACCTAGAAGCCACCGACGACGACTACATGAAGGCCGCCGAGCTGGAAGGTCTGGTCGCCGAGTATGACGGCTATACCGCCGAGTCCCGCGCAGGTGAACTGCTGCTGGGTGCCGGTATTCCCATCGAGCAGCACAACGGCCCGATGAGCGAAGTGGCCCCTGGCTGGAAACTGCGGGTGCTGCTGGCACAGGCGCTGTTCTCCAACCCCGATATCCTGCTGCTGGACGAACCGACCAACAACCTGGATATCAACACCATTCGCTGGCTGGAGCAGGTGCTCAACGAACGTGAAAGCACCATGATCATCATCTCTCACGACCGTCACTTCCTGAACTCCGTCTGTACCCACATGGCGGATCTGGACTACGGCGAGCTGCGCGTTTATCCGGGCAACTACGATGACTACATGCTGGCCGCCACTCAGGCGCGCGAGCGTCTGCTGGCCGACAACGCCAAGAAGAAGGCCCAGATCGCCGATCTGCAATCCTTCGTCTCCCGTTTCAGTGCCAACGCCTCCAAGTCCAGCCAGGCGACCTCCCGCCTCAAGCAGATCGACAAGATCAAGATTGAGGAAGTGAAGGTCTCCAGCCGTCAGAACCCCTTCATCCGCTTCGAGCAGGAGAAGAAGCTCTACCGCAACATTCTGGAGATCGAAGGCCTGTCCAAAGGTTATGGCGAGGCGCCCCTGTTCAAGGGCCTTAACATGATGCTGGAAGTAGGTGAGAAGGTCGCCATTCTGGGTACCAACGGTATCGGTAAATCGACTCTGATCAAGACGCTGGTCGGGGATCTGGCACCGGATACCGGTACCATCAAGTGGTCCGAGAACGCCCAGATCGGTTACTACGCCCAGGATCACGCCGAAGATTTCGACACTGATCTCAACGTGTTCGACTGGATGGCCCAGTGGAAACAGGAGAACGAAGACGAGCAGGCTGTGCGCTCAGTATTGGGTCGTCTGCTCTTCTCCCAGGACGACATCAAGAAGCCGGTCAAGGTGCTCTCCGGTGGTGAACAGGGCCGCATGCTGTTCGGCAAGCTGATGATGCAGCGCCCCAATATCCTGATCATGGATGAGCCGACCAACCACCTGGACATGGAATCTATCGAATCCTTGAACCTGGCACTCGAGATGTACAAGGGCACCCTGATCTTCGTCTCTCACGACCGCGAATTCGTCTCCTCGCTGGCGACCCGCATCCTGGAGCTGAGCGAAGACGGCATCCGCGACTTCGGCGGCACCTACGAGGATTACCTGCGCACCCAGGGCGTGGTATAACCCCGCTCCTGCGCAAGTGCGCAATGCAAAACCGGCACTCAGGTGCCGGTTTTTTTATATCCCGTATTTAGACGACTGAGATGGCGTATAGCAGTGGTGTGACTACACGCCACAGAACAGACAGAGCACAGAGCACAGAGCACAGAGCACAGAGCACAGAGCTTGAGTCTCCCCCTCTTGCCCACAGATAAAAAAACGGCTCCATCACGGAGCCGTTTTCAATGGATTGCGCAGTGCCGATTACTCGACGGTCGCTTCCACACTAGTGAAGTACTCGATCTTGGCCGCTTTGCGCAGCTCGTCGATCAGAGACTTGTAATCCACCTGGGCTTTGCCCTGACCCAGCTGAGCTTGCAGCATGGCGGCCATGCCGGATGCGGCGGCAGGGACGTTGACCTTGTCCAGCGCAACCACAACGCGGTCACCATTGGTCTCGGCAACCAGAGCCACGCTCGGCTTGCCGTCGATCGGATGGGGCAGCGTGAACGCCTGGGCAATCAGGTTCTGATCCAGCTCGCGATCGAAGCGGGCAACCCCTTTGTGGGTCTCCACTTTCAGACCGAGTGCAGTCAGATCGGCGGTGATGCTCTCACCGACTTTCAGCTTGTCCAGCAGGCCCTGGGCCTTGCCACGGGCCACTTCGCTAGCCTTGTCATGCTTGATGGCGGCAATCACCTGCTCTTTCACCTCGGCCAGCGGCTTGACCGCTTTGGGCTTGTGACCAGTGATGTGCAGCACCAGCGCCTTGCCGTCAGCCAGCTCGATCACGTCGGAGTTGGTATTGTCATCGCGCAGCTGTTCGGAGAATGCAACAGAGAGCACCTTGGGATCGTTCAGCGGAGCCGGAGCAGTCGCCTGGGTGAAGAAATCGGAAGATTGAACCTTCATCCCCATGGCATCAGCGGTCAGATCCAGCGAATCCGGGTTTTCGAAGCTGTTGTCAGCCATCTTCTGCTGCTCGGCGAAGAACTTCTCCTTGGCCTTGTCAGCTTGCAGACGAGTGATGGTCTCATCTTTCACATCGGCAAACGGCTTGGTCTGGGCTGCTTCAACCCCCAGCAGCTTGATGATGTGGAAACCGAACGGGCTCTTCACCACGCCGGAGAGATCGCCAGCCTTGTCCAGGGCGAACGCGGCTTTCTCGAAGGCCGGATCCATCACCCCTTTCTCGAACCAGTCCAGCTCGCCGCCTTTTTTGGCAGAGAAGGTATCGGAAGAGTCAGCCTTGGCCAGCGCAGCGAAATCTTCACCAGCCTTGGCTTTGGCCAAAACGGCTTCTGCTTTCTGCTCGGCCGCTTTCTCATCCTTGCCAAACGGGATCAGGATATGAGCCACATGGCGACGCTCGGCACGCTGGAACAGATCCTGGTGCTGATCGTAGTAATCCTGGGCATCCTGCTCGGTGACCTTGATATCCTTGGCGAGGTTGGCGGCGTCCAGCAGCAGATAGTCAACCTTGACCTGCTCGTCGTTCATGAAACGGGCGCCATTGGTCTTGTAGTACTGCTCCAGCTCGTTGTCGGAGACCTGAACGTCAGCCATGTAGTTGGCGGCAGCCAGACGTACCAGACGCAGATCGCGAGTCTGGTTGTAGAGCTTGTCGAGCTGCTCCGCTTCACCCTTGAGGGAGAATTCGGTGCCCAGCAGAGCGCTCATCAACTGTTGACGCACCATGTCCTGACGCAGGGAGTCACGGAACATTTCAGGAGTCATGCCGGCACGACGGATCAGCTGCAGATAGCGGTCATTGTTAAACTTGCCGTTCTCGGCAAATTCCGGCATGGCCACGATGGCTTGCTTGATCTGTTCGTCGCTGATGCGTAGACCCAGTTCACGGGCCTTGCTGTCCAGCAGAGCCTGATCGATCAGCCGATCCAGCACACCGCGACGGAACTGTTTCATGTAATCGGGGTTCGCGGCCAGCTGGCTGAATGCCTCTCCCATCTGGGATTCCATGCGGGCGCGCTCGTTACGATAGGCATTTTCCAGTGCCGCAGCACTGATCTCGGTGCCATTGACGGTGGCGGGGGCGGTACGGGCCGGGCCGTTCAGGTAACTACCTACACCAGCCAAGGCAAAGGAGAGGATGATCAGGCCCAAGATAACCTTGGCTACCTTGCCCTGCGCCCCTTCGCGTAGTTTATCCAACATCATGTTTGTACTTATGCTCCCGAACTCGATGGGCGTAAACAATAAAAAGGCGCACCGATTGCGATGCGCCTTGGTCAATCAGTATGAGAGAAGACTCTCTAACTTGTCTGGTCTGCGACCAAGGACGGTAGCCGACGGATATCAGCGACCGACTTAGTTAACAGCGTCTTTCAGGGCCTTACCGGCTTTGAAGGCAGGAACTTTACCAGCAGCGATTTCGATGGTCGCGCCAGTCTGCGGGTTACGGCCTGAACGGGCAGCACGCTCGCGTACAGCGAAAGTACCGAAACCAACCAGAGCAACCTGGTCACCCTCTTTCAGCGCTTCACCAACAGCATCAATGAAGGCATCCAACGCACGGCCAGCGGCAGCTTTGGAGATATCGGCACCGTCTGCAATCTTGTCAATCAGTTGAGATTTATTCACTCTTATATTCCCCTTTTATCAAACACCGCTGCGGCGCTGATTTCCCTGGCCACAACAAGTGGAGGTTTTATAGCAAGCCTCCTGATCAGTTGCAAGTGACAATCTGGCGCAAACCCGCGCCACACAACGCATTGCGACTCATCACGAGTACCCGATCGGTGGTCAAGGCTACTTCCGTTATCGGGCGCATGCAAGCCTTAACCACCCGCCGAATGCGCCAAATTTGCGGCGCATCAACATTTACACGACAGAAACGCGCTCAAACCCCTGTGGATTGTCCTGCAACGCCAATTCCAGCACCTCGTCAATCCAGCGAACCGGATAAATTTCAAGGTCTTGTTTGACGTTTGCCGGGATCTCCTCAAGGTCACGCTCGTTCTCTTTCGGAATAAGCACTCGCTTGATGCCGCCACGATGGGCTGCCAGCAACTTCTCCTTGAGACCACCGATGGGCAGCACTTCGCCGCGCAAGGTGATCTCCCCTGTCATCGCCACATCAGCACGAACCGGATTACCGGTCAAGCTGGAGACTAGGGCGGTACACATGGCGATACCGGCGCTCGGGCCATCTTTCGGGGTTGCCCCTTCCGGTACGTGCACGTGGATATCGCGCTTCTCGTAGAAGTCGGCGTTGATGCGCAGCTTCTCGGCACGGGCCCGTACGACCGTCATGGCCGCCTGGATGGACTCCTGCATCACGTCACCGAGGGAACCGGTATAAGTGAGCTTGCCCTTGCCCGGCATGTTGGTGGTCTCGATGGTGAGCAGATCGCCCCCCACTTCGGTCCACGCCAGACCACACACCTGACCCACCTGGTTCTGGTCGGTGGCCTTGCCGTAATCGAAACGCTGCACCCCGAGGAACTCCTTGAGGTTCTCCTGATTGACCTGAACATGCTTGATGCTCTTGTCCAGCAGGATACGCTTGACCGCCTTGCGACAAATCTTGGAGATCTCGCGCTCCAGACTCCGCACCCCCGCCTCGCGGGTGTAGTAGCGGATCACTCCAACCAGGGCAGAATCTTCGATGGTGATCTCGGACTCTTTCAGGCCGTTGCGCTGGATCTGCTTGGCAACCAGATGCTGCTTGGCAATGTTGAGCTTCTCATCTTCGGTGTAACCGGAGAGACGGATCACTTCCATCCGGTCCAGCAAGGGACCCGGGATGTTCATGGAGTTGGAGGTGGCCACGAACATGACGTCCGACAGGTCATAATCCACTTCCAGATAGTGATCGTTGAAGCTGTTGTTCTGTTCCGGATCCAGCACTTCCAGCAAGGCGGATGCGGGATCGCCACGCATGTCCGAGCTCATCTTGTCGATCTCGTCGAGCAGGAACAGCGGGTTCTTCACGCCGACTTTCGCCATCTTCTGGATGAGTTTGCCGGGCATGGAACCGATATAGGTACGGCGGTGACCACGGATCTCCGCTTCGTCACGCACCCCACCCAGAGCCATCCGCACATATTTGCGGCCTGTCGCCTTGGCGATGGATTGGCCCAGCGAGGTCTTGCCCACACCGGGAGGCCCAACCAGACAGAGGATGGGGCCCTTGAGCTTGTTCACCCGCGCCTGTACCGCCAGATATTCGAGGATGCGATCCTTGACCTTCTCGAGGCCATAGTGATCGGCATCCAGCACCTCTTGCGCCTTGCCAAGGTCTTTCTTGACCTTGGATCGCGCCTTCCACGGCACCTGTACCATCCAGTCCACATAGCTGCGAACCACGGTAGCCTCGGCGGACATGGGAGACATCATCTTCAGCTTGGCAAGCTCGGCCTGGGCCTTTTCACGGGCATCTTCCGGCATGCCAGCCTCTTCAATCTTGCGATTGAGGGCTTCAAACTCATCCGGGCTATCTTCCAGCTCACCCAGCTCTTTCTGGATGGCCTTCATCTGCTCGTTGAGGTAATACTCGCGCTGGCTCTTTTCCATCTGCTTCTTGACGCGAGTACGGATGCGCTTCTCGACCTGCAGCAGGTCAATTTCCGACTCCATCATCGCCATCAGGAATTCGATGCGCTCGGAAACCGAGACGATCTCCAGCACCTTCTGCTTGTCTTCCAGCTTGAGCGGCATGTGGGCCGCCATGGTGTCAGCCAGACGCGCAGCATCGTCGATCGCCGAGATCGAGGTCAGTACCTCGGGCGGGATCTTCTTGTTGAGCTTGATATAGCCTTCAAACTGGCCGATGGCGGAGCGAACCAGTACTTCCTGATCCTTCTCCTCAATGGCTTGGGAGGGGATGTACTGGGCCTCGCAGACAAAGAAATCCTTGTCGTCGATCATCCGCTCCAGGCGGGCACGCTGTCCCCCCTCTACCAGCACCTTGACGGTGCCGTCCGGCAGCTTGAGCATCTGCAGAATATTGGCCACTGTCCCGACGGTGAAGATCTCCTCCACCGTTGGCTCATCGGTTGACGCATCCTTCTGGGCCACCAGCAGAACTTTCTTGTCCTGCTCCATGGCCGCTTCCAGACAGCGAATGGATTTTTCCCGCCCCACAAAGAGTGGAATGACCATGTGGGGATAAACCACCACGTCACGAAGAGGCAGGACGGGAATCTCGATGCGTTCTGAACGCTCTAGGTTCATATATGTCCTCTCGGCTTGTTATACCGTTGGCAAAGCGCTTGGCTGAGTATATGGGGGCGCTGAGATGAGATTCAATCGCCGAAACCGTAAAAAGCATGAAAGGGGCAAAAAGCCCCTTCCATTTGATTAAAAATCAGACATTTACTCTGATGCAGCAGCCTGAGTTTCGGGATTTTCGTAGATCATCAAGGGCGCAGAGTCCCCTTTGATCACGGTCTCGTCGATCACCACCTTGCTGACCCCTTCCAGAGAAGGCAGGTCATACATGGTATCCAGCAGCACGGCTTCCACGATGGAACGCAGACCACGAGCACCGGTTTTACGCTCCATCGCCTTGCGGGCAATGGCGTTGAGCGCATCGTCACGGAACTCCAGCTCAACCCCTTCCAGATCGAACAATGCAGCGTACTGTTTGGTCAGCGCGTTTTTCGGCTCTTTCAGGATCTGGATAAGGGCAGACTCATCCAGCTCGGTCAGGGTCGCGACCACCGGCAGACGGCCGATGAACTCGGGGATGAGACCATACTTGATCAGATCTTCCGGCTCCACCTTGGCGAAGGTCTCGCTCAGGGTGGCCTTGGCATCCTTGGATTTCACCTCGGCGCCAAAACCGATACCGGTTCCCTTCACGGAACGCTGCTCGATCACCTTGTCCAGACCGGCAAAGGCACCGCCGCAGATGAAGAGGATCTTGGAGGTATCAACCTGCAAGAACTCCTGCTGCGGATGCTTGCGACCACCTTGCGGCGGCACGGAAGCGATGGTCCCTTCAATCAGCTTGAGCAGTGCCTGCTGTACCCCTTCCCCAGAGACATCTCGGGTGATGGAGGGGTTGTCCGACTTGCGAGAGATCTTGTCGATCTCGTCGATGTAGACGATGCCACGCTGGGCCTTCTCTACGTCGTAGTCGCACTTTTGCAGCAGCTTCTGGATGATGTTCTCCACGTCCTCGCCCACATAACCGGCTTCGGTCAGGGTGGTCGCATCGGCCATGGTGAACGGCACATCCAGCAGACGAGCCAGGGTTTCGGCCAGCAGGGTTTTACCGCTACCGGTCGGGCCAATCAGCAGAATGTTGGATTTGCCGAGCTCAACACCACTGTTTTCGCCGCTGTTGCGCAGACGCTTGTAGTGGTTGTAGACGGCAACGGCCAACACCTTCTTGGCGTACTCCTGCCCGATCACATAGTCATCGAGATGAGCGCGGATCTGATGAGGGGTCGGCAGCTCGTTACCATCGCGCTTGGGCGAGATCTCGCGGATCTCTTCGCGGATGATGTCGTTGCACAGCTCGACGCACTCATCACATATGTAGACGGAAGGGCCAGCGATCAGCTTGCGCACTTCATGCTGGCTTTTGCCGCAAAAAGAGCAGTAGAGCAGCTTATCACCCTCACCCTTGCGTTTCTCTGTCATTCAGCAACCTCGTTTTATCAATAGAGGATGGATCGGCCTGTTGAGTTTACAACAGACCGGGACACCCTGCTCAGCTACGCTGGCTCAGGACACCGTCAACCAGACCATAGGCCACGGCCTGCTCGGCGGACATGAAGTTGTCACGATCGGTGTCACGCTCGATGGTAGCCATGTCCTGACCGGTGTGGAACGCCAGGCGCTCGTTCAGGGTATTTTTGATCTTCAGGATCTCCTGGGCGTGGATCTGGATATCAGATGCCTGACCCTGGAAGCCACCCAGCGGCTGGTGGATCATCACGCGGGCGTTAGGCAGGCAGAAACGCTTGCCCTTGGCGCCGCCAGCCAGCAGGAAGGCACCCATGGAGCAGGCCTGCCCCATGCAGACGGTGCTGACATCCGGCTTGATGAACTGCATGGTGTCATAGATGGACATGCCCGCAGTCACCGAACCACCCGGCGAGTTGATGTAGATATAGATGTCCTTGTCCGGATTCTCGGATTCGAGGAACAGCAACTGGGCAACCACCAGATTGGCCATGTGATCTTCAACCTGACCGGTCAGAAAGATCACCCGCTCTTTCAGCAGACGGGAGTAAATATCGTAGGAACGTTCACCCTTGGCAGTCTGTTCGACCACGATGGGGACCAGCGCATTGCTGGGAGAATCGGTCATATCGTTATAGTTCTTGTACATAAGGCATTGTCCCTAAAATAAAATGGCCCGAGTGGAGATCACACGAGCCATTATACTTAACAGTCTTGACCTTAAGTCAAATGTTCTTAGGCAGCGGCGCCAGACTTGTTGATCACTTCGTCAAAGGCAACTTCTTTTTCGGTCACTTGCGCTTTGGACAGGATCAGGTCGATGGCTTGATCTTCTACTGCCAGGTTACGAACGCCGTTCAGCATCTGTTCGTTCTTCTGGTAGTACTCGATCACTTCCTTCGGATCTTCGTAGGCAGTCGCCATGGACTCGATGATGCTGTTTACACGGGCATCGTCAGCCTTGATCTCGTTGGTGCGGATCACATCACCCAGCAGCAGGCCTACGCGTACACGACGCTCGGCTTGAGCCTGGAACAGTTCAGCCGGCAGATCGGGAGCGTTACCGCCCTGGAAACCACCGAAGCGCTGCAGAGCCTGCTGACGCAGTGCGTCGATCTCTTGAGCAACAGCTGCTTTCGGCAGGTCGATTTGGTTGGCTTCAACCAGACCGTTCAGAACCTGCTCTTTCACGCTGTTTTTCAGGGCTTGAGCCAGTTCGCGCTCCATGTTCTTGCGCACTTCGGCTTTCAGCTCTTCAACAGAACCGCTTTCGATACCGAAACGCTTCACGAACTCTTCGGTCAGCTCAGGCAGGATCTGCTCTTCAACCTTATTAAGCTTGGAAGCGAACTTGGCTTCTTTGCCTTTCAGGTTTTCAGCGTGGTAGTCAGCAGGGAAGGTCACTTCGATGGTGAACTCGTCGCCTGCTTTCTTGCCCATGATGGCGTCTTCGAAGCCTGGGATCATACGGCCAGCGCCCAGAACCAGGTTGAAGCCTTCAGCTTTGCCGCCATCGAACTCTTCACCGTCGATGGAACCGACGAAGTCCATGGTCACACGCATGCCATTGGCAGCGGCAACATCGGCATCAGCCCAGGTAGCGTGCTGCTTGCGCAGGGTGTCGATCATGTTGGCCAGATCTTCGTCCTTCACGGTCGCAACCGGCTTCTCGACCTTGATGGTCTCAAGACCTGCAACTTCGAACTCCGGATACACTTCGAAAGTGGCGGTGAATTCGAAATCCTGACCTTCTTTGATCTCTTTCGGATCCATGGTCGGGGCACCAGCCGGGCTCAGTTTGTTTTCGATGATGGCTTTGATGAAGTTGCTCTGCATCATTTCATCAGCAACGCGGGCGTGAGCCATGGCGCCGAACATCTTCTTGATGATGGCAACCGGAGCCTTGCCAGGACGGAAACCGTCGATGCGACGAGTTTTGGCCAGGCCATTCAATTCTTTACGCACAGCGGCGTCTACGGTAGCGGCCGGTACAGTGATGGTAAGACGGCGTTCCAGACCCTGGGTTGTCTCTACAGAAACTTGCATTCTTCTACCTCGTTCAACTCAGCACTGTGTGCTGACCCTTTATTGCCCCTGGGCAAAGCCCGGAGTCTTCCTGTTTATAAAGACAACGATATGTCTTTGTGATGAGAAAATATGACGCGGCATTATAGCGGCGCACTTTGGTTGAGTCGAGCCACACATCCCCCACATTGAGCGGTGTGCAAGCACAATTCGTGCAAAACTGCCCTTTATATGGGGAGAGAGGTGCCAGACTTCAACTATCCGATGGCAATAATTTTGCGTTTGCTCACCTTTTTTCATCCGAACGCCGCTTTATTGCCCATCTTTCGCCGAAAAACAGCCCACCGTTGCGGGCGGCGACTCAATTTGACCAGCCAAATGGCGATTGAGCCAATCAACCATTGCGTCCCTACCCCTCCCTCGTTATGGTGACAACCAAATTGATGATCTGGAGTCACTCACATGGCCTTTTTCCGCTTCTTGTTCAATCTGCTCTGGTTTGTACTGGGAGGTGTCTTTATGGGCCTGGCCTGGTGGCTGGCCGGTCTTGTCTGCTTTATCTCGCTGGTCGGCATCCCCTGGGGACGAGCCTGCTTCGTGATCGGCACCTTTACCTTCTTCCCGTTTGGCAAGCAGGCCGTCAATCGCAAGACCATGACAGGCCAGAGCGATATCGGCACCGGTACTCTGGGGCTGATTGGCAATATCCTCTGGTTCGTGCTGATCGGTGTCTGGCTGGCCATCGGCCACATCGCTTCCGCGCTGGCCTGCTTCGTGACCATTATCGGTATCCCGTTCGGTATCCAGCACCTCAAGCTGGCACTCATCAGTCTGGCGCCCATCGGCCAGATGATTGTGACCAACCAGGAGGCGGAATCGGGCCGCTATATCCGCTAAACACGGGAAATGCGCGGGCAGACGCTGCCCTGCAACGAAAAAAAGGGCAGACTAGGGTCTGCCCTTTTTTATTCTCTTTTGTTGAGGCCATCATGTTACCCAGCCACTTTTTCGCCAATCTCGCCCGCATGAAACTCATCTATCGCTGGCCACTGATGCGCAACATCCAGCCGGAAAACATTGCCGAGCACAGCCTGCAGGTGGCCATGGTGGCCCATGCCCTCGGAATCATCAAAAACCGGCTGTTTGGCGGCAACGTGAATGCCGACCGCGCCGCCGTGATGGCCCTCTACCACGATAGCAGCGAGGTGCTGACCGGCGATCTGCCCACCCCGGTCAAATACTTCAACCCCGAGATCGCCCGCGAGTACAAGAAGATAGAGCTGGCTGCCGAGCAGCGTCTGCTTGGCATGCTGCCGCCGGAACTGGTGGAGGACTTTCGCCCCCTGCTCGATTCGGCAGCCCAGAATGACGAGCTGGCCAGGCTGGTCAAGGATGCCGACACCCTCTGCGCCTATACCAAGTGTCTGGAGGAGATCAACGCGGGCAACCGGGAGTTCGAACCGGCTCGCAAGCGCCTTGAAGCCATGCTGGCAGCGCGGATGAGCGATGAGATGCGCTACTTTATCGACACCTTCGTAGCCAGCTTCTCCCTGCCGCTCGATGAGCTTAACGCTCACTAAGCCAGTCTACACGACCTGAAAACAGCAGGGCCCGCCGGTTNGTTTGCACCGGCGGGCCCTTCGTTATTTATGGCGCATTAGATGCAACCCATCAGTGACCCAGCTCGCGGGACGGTACCAGACCGCTCGCCCGCCAGGCGGGATAGAGGGTCGCCACCAGACTCATCAGGATGGCGGCGCCCGTCACGATGAGCAGATCCTGCATATGCAACTCGGTCGGCAAGAAGTCGATGAAGTAGATATCCGGATTGAGGAAGCGGTGGCCGATGAGCTTTTCGACAACGCTCAGGATCTGGGTCAGCTTGCTCGAAAGCAGCCCACCCAGCAGGGCGCCGAGCAGGGCACCAGCCACGCCGTTGACCATCCCCTGAATGACGAAGGTGAGCCGGATCTGGCCGGGGCTCGCCCCCATGGTTTTCAGTATGGCGATTTCGCTGCGCTTCTCGTTCACCGCCATCACCAGGGTGGAGACGATGTTGAAGCAGGCCACTGCCACCACCATCAGCATCACCACATACATGACGGTACGCACCATCTGGATGTCCTGATAGAGGTAGCCCTGGCTGTTCATCCAGCTGCGGATATAGACGTGATGAGGGAACTGCTGCGCGGCGGCTACGGTGATGGATTGCGCCTTGAGCACATCGCTCACCCGCAGGCTGAAGCCCTCCACATCGCTGCCCATGCCGGTGATCGCTTGCGCATCGGCCAGATGCATAAAGCCGAGCAGGCCGTCGAGCTGACCGCCGATCTCCAGCAGCCCCACCACGGTCAGGGCTTCGCGGCGGGGATTCTTGATCCCGGCCTGATCGCCCCCTTGCGGCAGCAGCAGGGCAACAGAATCCCCCACCTTGACGCCCAGTTTGTCGGCGATGGTCTTGCCAAGGATCACGCCACGTTCACCCGGTTGCAGCTCACGCAGACCACGGCCCGTCATGTATTTGCCGGCATCCGACAGATTGGCTTCCAGCTCCGGCAGCACGGCGCGCAGTTGCACCCCCTTGAGGGCGGAGCCGTGCTCCAGCAGGCCATTGAGGCGAATGACCGGGGCAGCCGCCTCAACGCCCGGCTGGGCCAGCAGGTAGTCACGCAGACGCGGCCAATCCGGCAGCGGCCGCTCGACGGCGTCCAGCTCACCTTGCGGCACGACCGAGAGCACCCGATCTTTGAGCTCCCGCTCGAAACCGTTCATGGCAGAGAGGCCCAGGATCAGCGCCATCACCCCGAGGGCAATACCGATCAGGGAAGAGGCAGAAATAAAGGCGATAAACCCGTTGCGACGGTGGGAGCGGCTGTAACGCAGGCCCAGAAAGAGGGGCAGCGGTTTGAACATCAGGCAACCTCCGCCATCACGCCGCTCACCAGGGTCACCCGGCGATGGAGCTTGGCCGCCAAGCTCAGGTCGTGGGTCACCACCACAAACGCAGTGCCCAGTTCACGGTTCAGTTCACACAGCAATTCGTACACCGCGGTGGCACTGGCGTGATCCAGATTGCCGGTGGGTTCGTCCGCCAGCACCAGACTCGGTTCGTTGACCAGCGCCCGAGCGATCGCCACCCGCTGACGTTCACCGCCGGAGAGCTCGGAGGGACGGTGGTTCAAGCGATGGGAGAGCCCTACCCTACCCAACATTTTGGTCGCCTTTTCGGTGGCAACCGCCACCGACTCACCGGCGATCAGCAGCGGCATGGCCGCATTTTCCAGCGCACTGAACTCGGAGAGCAGGTGATGGAACTGGTAGACAAAGCCCAGCTCGCGGTTGCGAAAGCGAGCCTGTGTGCGGCTATCCCAATGGTGGATATCCTCCCCCTTGAACAGCACGGCGCCGCTGGAGGGGTTGTCCAGCGCCCCCATCAGATGCAGCAGAGTGGTCTTGCCGGAGCCCGAGCTCCCCACCACCGCCAGCATTTCACCGGGCGCGACACAGAGATCGATCCCCTTGAGCACCTGAGTCTCCAGCTCCCCCTCTTTATAGACATGGTTGAGCGCCTGGCAGCGCAGCAGAGGTTCACGGGATACGGCTTCATTCATAACAGGGGCTCCACTTGCCTCGGTAACAACGCTGGCACCCGCAACAACGGGGGCACCAGTCACAACAGAAGATGCATTATTCACAGCATTACTCATAACGCAGCGCCTCGGCCGGTTTCACCCGCGCAGCGCGGGCCGCCGGGTAGAGGGTGGCACTGAAGCTCAGCAGCACGGCGCCCAGCAAAATGGTAATGACCTGAGCCGGCTCGACGATGACCGGCAGGCCACTGCCGCCCGCCGCCATATAGAGGTTGAGCCCCACCGCATTGAGCAGAGGGTTGAGACCCAGGGATAGCGCAAGGCCCGCCAGTCCGCCAAACAGGGCGCCAATCACCCCGCTGGAGGCGCCGAGCACCATGAAGATTTTGACGATCCCCGATTCACTCATGCCCATGGTGCGCAGGATGGCCACTTCGCCCTCCTTGTCCGTCACCACCATCACCAGCGCGGAGAGGATGTTGAAGGTAGCGACAGCGATGATCAGCACCAGCATCAGCCCCATCATCCGTTTTTCCATAGCGACCGCCTGGAACAGCTCGCCCCGCTCGCGACGCCAATCCTGCCATAGCAAGCCATCCGGCAGCGGCGTCTTGATCACTTCGTCGGCCGCAAAGGGATCATCGAGCCAGAGGCGAATGCCACCGACGGTTTCTGGCGGCAGACGCAGCAGCCGCTGGGCATCCCCCAGGGCGATCAGCGCAATCTGGTTATCCACATCGGCGCCGACCCCGAAGATACCGGAGACGGTAAAGAGGCGCTGGGCCGGTACCCGGCCAAACGGAGTGAAGCGGGTCCCCTCGGTCAGGATCAGGCGAACCTGATCGCCGATGGAGACATTGAGGCGACGTGCCACCCCCTGCCCCAGCACGATGCGGTAGTGGCCGGCCTGCAGGGTATCGAGGCGCCCCCCCAACATCTGGCTGTGGAGGATATCATCTTTGGGCCACTTTGCAGGGTCGATCCCCTGCACGCTCACCCCGGTCAGCTGGCCGGGGCTTTGCAGCATCCCTTCGCTGTCGAGCATGGGGGCAGAGGCAACCACATGGGGTAATTTGGCCAGATCCGGCAAGCCTTGCGGGTATGCATCAATGCGGCCAGCCTGATTGGTCACCACCACATGGGGGATCACCCCGAGGATGCGCCCTTTGAGCTGCCCTTCGAAACCGTTCATCACCGAAATGACCACCATCAGGGCGGCAACCCCGATGGCAATGCCAAAGGTAGAGAACAGGGAGATAAATGAGACGAAGCGATTGCTGCGCTTCGAGCCTGCATAACGCAGGCCGATGGCCAGCGAAAGGGGCTGAAAAAGTCCGGTCTTCAAGGATATGTACGTTGCCAACAAAATAAGATACCGGATAATAAAGGGAAACCGTCCATGACAACAAGGGATAGCCTCCATGCAGGAACAGTTCTTCAGCGTCACTCATGCCACGCCGGTCAATGTGATCCCCATGCCGGCCGACTTCCACCTCCCCTCGCTGGAGGAGCTGGACGCTGAGCTGCCGGAGCCCTTTCGGATCTCTTCGGCCATTACCTCCATCGATCTGGTGACCACCCGCCTGCTGCGCAACCAGAACGAGTCGATGCACGATCTGATCGAGATCGTCAATCAGCAGTCCCGCAAGATCGACATGATCATGGGCTATGTGCTCTCCCTGCAGGACCATCCGGAGCAGCGCTTTCACACCCTGCGCTTCGGGGCTGGCCAGCTCACCTACCTGCACCCCTATCATGATCACGGGGATGCGCCGCACCTGCACCAAATCGTGCGCCTCAAGATCTTCCTGCGGGAAGAGGCGGCCGCCATCTACTGCTATGGCCAGGTCAAACAGCTCGACGGCGGTGAACATGGCACCCATGTGCAGCTCGACTATGTGCGGATCCGCGAAGATGACCGTGAACTGCTGGTTCGTGCCAGCCTCCACGTGCAATCGAAGCAGCTCAAGCTGCGCGCCCAAGAACGTCAGCGCTAACCAGAGCGAACGTCGCGATAGATAACGTCAACGTTAAAAGAATCGAATCATGCCAATGACACTCCCCGCCTTGCCCGCCAAAGCGGGCCAAAAGATCACGCTCGGCCAGCTGGTCGGCAGCAGCCTATCGCTGATTGCAGCCCGTCTCACCAGTGAAGCCAAGGGGCCGTTACTGCTTATCACCGCCGATACCCCGAGCGCCCTGCGCCTGGAGCAGGAGCTACAGTACTTGCTGGCAGACAAGCAGCTAGCCGACCAGTCCGCGCCGGTATTGTTGTTCCCCGATTGGGAGACCCTGCCCTACGACACCTTCTCTCCCCATCAGGACATCATTTCCCAGCGGCTAGAGACTCTCTACAAGCTGCCGCAAATGAGCAAGGGGGTATTGATTGTCCCCATCTCCACTCTGATGTTGCGCTGCGCCCCCCGGGTCTATCTCGACAAATACAGCCTGATGGTGAAGGCCGGTCAGCGCCTCAACCTGCAACAGCTGCGCGGGCGGCTGGTCGAGGCGGGTTACGTGGCGGTGGATCAGGTGTTGGAACATGGCGAATTTGCCGCTCGCGGTTCCCTGCTCGATCTCTTTCCCATGGGCAGTAGCAGCCCCTATCGCATCGACTTCTTCGACGATGAAGTGGACTCCATCCGCCCATTCGATCCCGAAACCCAGCGCTCCAGCGAACCGGTCAAGACGGTCAGCCTGCTGCCCGCCCGGGAATACCCTACCGACGAGGCGGCCATCGAGCTGTTTCGTGGCCAGTTCCGCGAGCAGTTCGAGCTGTCGCGGGCCGAGGGCTCCGTCTATCAGGAGGTGAGCAAGGGGCGCTGGCCCGCCGGCATCGAATACTATCTGCCTCTCTTCTTCAACCAGACCGCCAGCCTGTTTGACTACCTGCCGGAAGAGACCCTGCTGCTCACCGTGGGCGATATCTACCCCGCCGCCCAGCGCTTCTGGAACGATATCGGCCAGCGCTATGAAGACAGACGCTGGGACAACACTCGCCCCCTGCTACCCCCGGCCCAGCTCTATCTGCCGGTGGAGCAGCTCTTTGCCGCCCTCGGCCAATATGGCGCGGTGCGGCTGCAAGAGGCCGCCACCGCGGGCGATGCCGGTCAGCACGATCTGCCCATCGAGGCGCTGCCGGATCTGCAACTCGATCACAGCAAGGAGCAACCCCTGCTGGCGCTCAACCAGTTCCTGCAAGGTTTTGCCGGGCGCACCCTGTTTGCGGTGGAATCCGAAGGACGGCGGGAGGTGCTCGGCGATCTGCTGGCGCGTATCTCCCTGCAACCCAAGGAGTTCCCCTCCCTCGACGCCTTTATGGCGAGCCCGGATCGCCACGGCCTGCTGGTGGCACCGCTTGAGCGTGGCTTCCTGTGGCAGGAGGTCGGTCAGGATCCACTGGCCCTGATCACCGAAACCGAGCTGCTGGGCGGCAAGGTGCGCAGCAAGCGGGCGCGGGAGAAGAGCAAAAACTTAAGCTCCGATGCGGTGATCAGAAACCTGGGAGAGCTGACCCAGGGTCAGCCGGTGGTCCATCTGGATCACGGGGTCGGCCGCTATCTGGGGCTCGAAACCATCGATGCAGGTGGTCTGCCCACCGAGTTTTTGACCCTTGAATATGCCGGCGGCGACAAGCTGTTCGTGCCGGTCACCAGTTTGCACCTTATCAGCCGCTATACAGGCTCTGATAACCCGCCCAGCCACAAGCTCGGCGGTGAAGCCTGGAGCAAGGCGCGGCGCAAGGCGGCGGAGAAGGTGCGCGACGTGGCAGCCGAGTTGCTGGATGTCTACGCTCATCGCGCCGCTCGCGCCGGTTTTGCCTTCAAGCACGACAAAGAGGCCTATCGCCAGTTTGCCGCCAGCTTCCCGTTCGAGGAGACCGACGATCAGCTCAACGCCATCAATGCGGTGCTGGGGGACATGTGTCAGGCCAAGAGCATGGACCGACTGGTGTGCGGCGACGTGGGTTTCGGCAAGACCGAAGTGGCGATGCGGGCGGCGTTTGTGGCCGTGCATGGCGGCAAACAGGTCGCCGTGCTGGTGCCCACCACCCTGCTGGCGCAACAGCACTACGACAACTTCCGCGACCGCTTTGCCAACTGGCCGGTGCGGGTCGAGGTGCTGAGCCGCTTCCGCTCCGCCAAGGAGCAGAGCGCTGTGATGAAGGAATTGGCCGAAGGCAAGGTGGATATCATCATCGGCACCCACAAGCTGCTCGGCTCCGAGCTCACTTTCAAGGATCTGGGACTGCTCATCGTCGATGAGGAGCACAGATTCGGGGTGCGCCAGAAGGAGAAGATCAAGGCACTGAGGGCCGATGTGGATATCCTCACTCTCACCGCCACCCCTATTCCGCGCACCCTCAACATGGCGATGTCGGGCATGCGGGATCTCTCCATCATCGCCACCCCGCCCGCCAAGCGGCTCGCCATCAAGACCTTCGTGCGCCAGCACGAACCGGCGGTGGTGCGCGAGGCGGTACTGCGGGAACTCAAGCGTGGTGGTCAGGTCTACTACCTGCACAACGATGTCGAGAGCATCGAGAAGTGCGCCTCCGATCTGGCGGAGCTGGTACCCGAGGCCCGCATCGGCATCGCCCACGGCCAGATGCGCGAGCGCGACCTTGAGCGGATCATGTCCGACTTCTACCATCAGCGCTTCAACCTGCTGGTCTGTACCACCATCATCGAGACCGGCATCGACGTGCCGAGCGCCAACACCATCATCATGGATCGGGCGGATCACCTGGGCCTGGCCCAACTGCACCAGCTGCGGGGCCGGGTTGGCCGCTCCCACCATCAGGCCTACGCCTACCTGCTCACCCCCCATCCCAAGCTGATGACCAAGGATGCGGCGAAGCGGCTGGAGGCGATCGCCTCGCTCGAAGATCTCGGCGCCGGTTTTGCGCTGGCGACCCACGATCTGGAGATCCGTGGCGCGGGCGAACTGCTCGGCGACGATCAGAGCGGCCAGATTGAATCGGTCGGCTTCACCCTCTATATGGAGATGCTGGAGCAGGCGGTCGAGGCGCTGAAAAATGGCAAGGAGCCATCGCTGGAGCAGCTGATGAGCCAGCACACCGAGGTGGAGCTGCGCCTGCCTGCGCTGCTGCCGGATGACTACATTCCGGACGTCAATATGCGTCTCTCCATGTACAAGCGGATTGCCAGTGCGGCGGACGAGCAGGAGCTGCGCGAGCTGAAAGTGGAGCTGATCGACCGGTTCGGCCTCTTGCCGGAGGCGACCAAAACCCTGCTGGAGCTGGCTGCCTTCCGTCAGCGTGCCACCGCCCTTGGCATTCGCCGGGTGGAGATGAGCGAGCGTGGCGGCTATCTCGACTTCACCCAGGAGACCAAGGTCAATCCGGCCTATCTGGTCAAGCTGCTCTCCAGCCAGCCAAGGGTCTACAAGATGGATGGGCCGACTCGGCTGCGTTTCCAGGTGCCGACCCAGGATCGCGCCATGCGCCTGAAACTGGTGGATGGTTTGCTGGCTGATCTGGCCAACAACAGCCTGTGAATCTCTGCAACGCTAGCGGCGAGCCAGAGAGATAACGCCAACTAAAACGGGAGCCATACCGGCTCCCGTTTTGTTTATGTTGGCTGGTGACTAGCGTCGCCCTTC